>JALOPK010000316.1 GCA_025453925.1 Candidatus Eiseniibacteriota bacterium
CCGGCGCTGGAGAAGGTACTGCTGCACAACCCACGGCCTGGAAACCGGGAGACCGCGGCCAAGGCCATCGGAATTGTGGCACGCTACACCGGAGACCGAAGCGTCATCCCGACTCTGGTGCGCACCCTGTCCGACTCGGTGACTGGTGTACAGTGGAACGCGGCGAAGGTGCTGTTCAGCCTTGGCGATACGACCGAGGCCTTGCCGACGATCTTGAGAATCGCGCAAGGCGTGGACAAGGAGAATTGGTCAGTGGAATGGGGCTACTACACGGGCATTGAACATATGTCCCAGGAACAGGTTGCTGCGCAAGCAGGACATATGAGGGATGCCATGCAGATCGAGGCGATCCGCATTCTGGGTCGTCTGGCCACGAAAGAGGCGGTCGAAACGCTGCGAGATCTCGAACGGAGACTCGATGGAGTCGGGCGGCCGAGCCGAGTTGAGATGGAGGTTCTGGGCGCGCTGCACCAGGCGGGGCAGCAGCCGGTGATAAGAAGCATCACCGATGCGACCAGCCGTGGCATCTTGTCGGCCGGGCCACCGATCCCCGATGTCCCCCTCATCCGCGCGCATCCTGGTTGCCGTGCTGGCGGGCTGCGTGCTGACGTCGTGTTCAGTGGATGATGAGAACTGGGACTACGTGGGCCTTCGCCAAGTCTGGGTTGACACCATCGACGCGCCTGATACCCTTCAGGTCGCGGATACGCTCGCGGTGAGCCTGAGAGGGTGGGGCGGGTGTGATCGCCCAGAGTTCTCCCATGTGGATGCCGTTCGGGACTCGCTTCAACTCGATCTCACCCTCTGGGCAGACTGCTACGAGTGGTCAGGATCAGGGGCCAAGCCCCCCACCGACACGAGCGTTTGGTGCGAACACAAGGTCTCTCCGCCCTTCTATCCCGGCAGACTCCTCCTCGTTGCGCATCGCCCGGATAACTCGACGGTGAGCGACACCATCCTGGTACTGCCGTGAGGCTTGACTCAGGCTCCGCGAAAGGCAGAGCAGGGCTGAGCCCCCTCGGGTCTCATACCACCTCGACTTCCGACAGAGAGCAAAGGATGCCGTACGTGTTGTGCGATGGTCATTGCGAGTCCGTTGGTGGACGAAGCAATCCCCGTCGAAGCGGAGATCGCCACGTCCCCGCGCCTGACGGCGCAGGTCCTCGCGATGACCGGCACGGGATGAGGCCATTGCGAACAAAGCGCGGCAATCTCCTGCCCAGATCGCCTCGTCCGCAGAACCTCACGCCGCCAGCGTAGACGCGGCGTGACGCCCTTGGTCCTCGCGATGACCGGAGTGTCTGTCGTCCGAGATACTTCACGTGTGTCGTCGATGCCGCATTAGACCTCCTGTCCCGGATCTGGCGGGGAAGCAGGCGCGTCCCTGGGAACACGGCGTTCATCCTTCCGACCGGAGCCGGTGACTCTCCTCAGAACCCAGTAGAGACGATCAAGCTGCTCCTCGCAGAACTTGAGCTTCTCCTCGGTCTTCACGAGCTCGCGAGACGAGGCGAACGGATCGGTCAGCTTCTCGATGTTGGGAAAATCCTGTCGCGTGATCACGAACCACGACTGGCCGCTCGGCGGCTTCGTCCAGTTGAGCCTTCGGGCCACCAATCCGGCGTCTGACATGAACTCGTCGATGCGACTGGCGGCATACTTCACGAAGTCCGGGTAGACCCACTCGTCCCCGTCATAGCTTGTGTCATCCTCCGCCCAATTCGAGACAAAGATCGACTCCTTCGTCATGACCTCGCGGGCCTTGCTGAGGCACAAGGCGATCGGCCGTGGCGGTGCATGGGTGAAAACGGATTGGGCGATGATGAAGTCGAACATCACGCCGAATGACGTCAGATCGAAATCACTGCTGTTGCTGAACTGCGGGGTCTTGATCCGGATCAGGTCCCTCCCCACTTCGTGTTCGATGGCCTGGTCGATAAGCCACTGATTCGGTTCGATTCCGAAGTAGCGACCGGGGAGGAGATAGGGGATGAACAACCGGCCGGCCCTTAGGGAGCCGCAGCCGATGTCGAGGAGGCGATGATACTGCCGCAGCCCGAGGCCGGTCATGAGGTTGAACTGCATGGCCGCCATGAGATCGTAGTTGTCGGGCGCATCGATGTAGGCACGATAGTGCTCTTCTCCGGCCTTGTGCTCATCTCCAGGGAATCTCTCGGCTCGTTCCTTAAGGTTCATCGACTACAAACCTCGTGGTCTTCGCGACTTCGACGTGGAGGGCTCGCCCGATCCCTCGATCCGCGTGAATCCCGGGGTGGGCCTGACGGCCAAATGCGAGCGAGGAGCGGCAGTGGAGCGATGCAGCCTCCTACGTACGTGGACGCCGCACGCCAACCTATCCTCAAGCAAAGATGGTTTCAATCTTGCCCGGCATCCACGGAGAGACCTCGGTAGTCGCACTATTCTAATGTTAGAATAGCGAGAGAAGAGGCTGCACACCTCGTGGACGCGCCACAACCGGCTCGTATCGCACGGATCACCTCGCATCCTCTCCTAGCCACTCGATGCGGAGAGTGCGGTGCAGCATCGTGAACTCAGAATCGCCGGTCATCAGCGGGGCGTGCTCGACCATCGCGAGGGCCGCGGTGAAGGCACCAGCGGACGCCATCGGATGAGCGGCCTTGATGGGGGCGGCGCGTATAGGGTCAACTCCTTCCGGTGGGGAACCATTTCGATACCCGACTCACCACCGGCCACAGATTGGACAGGATCACCGGTTTGAATTGGACACTCTCACGGGCCTGACCGGTGCATGCTGCTCGCGTCTCCCTTCCTACCCACCAAGACCCCTGAGGAACCGGGATGACGAGCGAGGACAAGGGACTCACCGCACCAGCGGTCAGGTGTCATCGCCGCCAAGAAGCCGACCTCGATCAGATCGGTCCCCGGATTCGGTCGCTCACGTGGACCCACGCCGAAGGCAGGGCCGTGTCGTACTGCATGGTGCGGGTTGATCGCGGTTGGGGCGACAGCGACTTCACTGCCTGGATCCGCCCAGCGAACCCCGGGCACGCCCTTCCGGGGCTGGTGAGCGACCGCCTACCCTCGCAGGGCCAGCAGGTTGCCCGAGGAGTAGCGGCGAAGGCCGCGGTAGAAGACGAAGCGGGCGAGAAGGGCGAACAGCGCGGTGAACGCGACGAGGAGGCCCATCCGGTCCCATGAGAACTGCGTGATCAACCGCGCGGGGATGGTGCCGACGAACGCCGCGGGGATGAGCGTGTAGAGCACGACGCGGATGGCCGGGGGAAACAGCTCGGTAGGATACATCGAGAACGTCGTGATGGACCAGATGATCTGTTCGGCCCCCTGCTCCATGTTCCCCAGCCAGAACACCAGCGAACCGGAGAGCACGCCGAACGAGACCAGAACGATCGCGGAGAGTAACCCGACCAGCAGGAAGATAAGGAGCCTGAGGGGATCCAACGGGGCCATCACGCAGAAGAGCCCAAGTCCGAAGAGCATATCGCCCCATGCGGAGAGCGACATGCGGGACACCAGGAGGTGCAGGAGCGGGTCGGCGGGGAGCGTCAGATAGTAGTCGAGCTGGCCGGCGACGACCTGGCGCGGGATGCGCAGGGCGTTGCCGAATACCGCGGTGGCGATGCCGAAGCTGAAGGCCACCAGACCGAACAGGGTCACGACATCGTCGAGGGCCCATCCCTGCAGCATGGGCACGCGCTGGAAGAACACCCACCAGAAGAAGAGGAAGAACACATCGTTGATGATCATCCCCATGATCTGCAGCAGGAACGCGCCCCGATAGGCCATGGCCGACATCAGGTTGTGCCGAATGTACGCGAGGATGAGCATCAGGTGGCGCATGTGGCTATGCGTGATGGGTTGGCATTGGATCGTGGCTGAAGCCACTCCCACAGCACCCGCTGCGCGCGAAACACGAAGCACGAAGCCCCGCATCCGCGGGCGCGGGGCCAGGCTTCGCGGGGAGCCTTCTGATTGCGGAACGCGGCGCGCCCTTCACCCTACCCTCGCCCGCGGGGAGAGGGGGAGGCTCTTGTAGAATAGGCATACCGTGAACCTCTATCCATAAACCGTGAACCGCACACATCCCCTCATCCCCCCTGGACGACCATGCGGCGCTGCGCTCGACGCCATGCGAAATGCACGAGGAGCGCGGCGCCCAGAAGGTAGGCCGCCTGGCCGGCCAGCGCCCGACCCAGGAAGGATGCGTCGAAACCCACGAACGTCCGCGCCGGCGCATAGGCAATGAGTTGGAACGGCAGCCACGCGGCCACACGCTGCAGCCATCCGGGGAAGAACTCCAGGGGAAGGAGCATCCCGCCGAGGGTGAAGAGGAACTTCTGGTAGATCCAGAACACGGGCGACACATCCTCCAGCCAGAATGCCGAGAGTCCGATCGTCACCGCGACGACGGCATCCAAAACCAGCGCCAGCGAGCCGAGGACCAGGAAGCCGAGGAGGCCTGGGATGGATCCCGTCACGCTCCCGGTGAATGCGAGCACCACCACCGACCCGGCCACCAGATTGGTGAGAAAACGCGGCCACGCGTTTCCCAGCGAATGCGCGACCTGCCACGCGGCATAGTGCATGGGGCGAACCAGCGTGTAGGCGAGATCGCCGGCCTTCACTGCCTCGCTGATCTCCAGGAACACCCTCGAGGTTGACAGCACGATGGTCTCGGTCATCACCAGGTACCAGAGCACCTGCTCCCGGGAATAGCCGGCCAGCGGCGTCACCCCGCGACCGGCAAACGCGGCGGACCACAGGGCGATGAACACGAGCATGAACATCCCCATGGAGAGCGCGCGCGCCACCATCTCGCCGCGGTAGGCCGTCTGTTGCCGGGCGGCCAGCCTGGCCACGGCCGC
>JALOPK010000317.1 GCA_025453925.1 Candidatus Eiseniibacteriota bacterium
GGGCAAAGGGGCGAAGCGCATCGTGACCACGGCCGCGGTGCCGCTCCACCAGTCGTCACCCGGCGATGTCCACCAGAGACGCACGCTGTGCGGCCCCTGCCCCCACACCGCCAGATCCTCCACGGTGCCGGGGGGTGCGTCGTCGCGCAACGTGGCGAGGTACGAGCCCGCCATCACGCTGTAGCCGAGATCGTTCGGATGCCCCCAGTCGGACATGTAGTCGCCCGGCAGGCCGGTGAACAGAAGGGGATTCTCGATGAACGGGGTGAACTGGTCACAGACAACGACGTGGACAGGCGCTCCGGTGACCAGCCCACGGGCCATGTCCCGGGCCATCTCGTCCAGATAGCCATTGAATGCCTCCACGCGATCCACCATGTTGATGATCGGTATGATCCGCGAGACGACGACCAGCGGCGTCCCCGCGGGATAGCCGTCATACCTGGACGCGACGAAGCTGATCAGCTCGGCCATGTAGCCGGCGTAGGAGCGAAACAGGGTGGCGCCGCCGTCAATGGAGTAGGGGCCAAGGGGGGTGTCGGCCGACGGGACATTGTTGGTCCCGAGGTGGATGAGCAGCACATCAGGGTGGATCTGGTCGAGGGCGGGCCCTATGTCGAACGCGCCGGTGCCCCAGCCATTGCCGAAGGTGGGCGGATAGAACTCCTCGATACGCGCGCCGCTGCGGAAATGGCCCGGGAAGTCAGGATTCTGGCCTCCGCCGAGTTCATCCCCCACATAGGAGAACTCGATGCCGTGCTGGAAGAGCAGCGATGCGAGATCGTTGCGATACCCCACACCGTCGGTGGAACCGTCGCCGTCGGTGATGGAATCACCCGTCGGCATGATCGTGCCGAGCGTGTCTCCGCGAGCAAGCAGCATGGCGGCCAGCACGAGTCCGATAAACATGGACTCCCTCCTTACTTGGTGCTCACCGTCCCGTCCTCACGGGCGAAAAGGCGAGTTTTCCATCTCGTGTAGCCCAGCAGGTTCTCCACCAGGAACACTGCGACATTCGTGGCGGGGAGGCCGGCGGACCTCGGCCGCCGCAGCCGGTCGCACGCTTCGCAGGGGTCCAGCCCGGCAAAACGGCGGGCCGCCATGGCCGACCGGAGCGCCCGCATGGGCGCGGAACGCCATGCCCCCCGCAGCCCGCTCTCTTCCACACGGCCCAGGGGGATCCGGCAGAAGAAGTCCTGGGGGCAGGGCACGATGAGCCCGTCCCAGCAGACGGTGAGCGCGTACCAGGGAAAAGTACACGGCGCGCACGGGGTGTCGGCATACTGGTGGACGGAGTACGAACCCGCCCAGTTGCTCGGTTTCTTCACGTAGATTTCGTCCACCGGCAGCCCGCGGAACCCGGCGATGAACTGCCGCCGTTCCTCGGGAGCGGTCTCGAACTCCGGCACGTCGATGACCTGCACGATGGTGTACGGCCGCCTCGAACCCGCCGCGGCCTTCTCCTCGAGAAAGGCTCGGATGTTCCCCATGACTCGGTCCCACGAGCCCCCGATCCTGATCTGCCGGTAGGTTCGTTCCGTGAATCCGTCGATGGAGAATGACATGAGATGGAGCCCCGCCCGGATGAGGTCTCTGGAGCGCTCCCGGCTGAGAGTCATGGCATTGGTATGAAGCCTGATCTTGGGGCCCGACCGCGCCGCGTAGGCCACCATGTCCACAATCTCAGGATTGAGCAGGGGCTCACCGCGATGGGTGAGGTTCACGTCGTACGCAAAGCCCCTGCACTCGTCGATCACGGCGCGGAAGCGTTCCATGGGCATGTGGCCCAGCATGCCGGACGGCAGGTCCCGATTGGGACACATCACGCACCGGAGCTGGCAGACGCTGGAGGGTTCCACCCAAATGCGGAACGGCCAGTAGCCGGGCTCGCGGCCGCGCCGGTACGCAAGGTAGGCTTCGGCCATGGTGGCCCAGTGGCGAAGGAGGTTCACCGCCGCCCCCCGGCGGTGCGCCGAGCCAGGTGACGAGCAGCGGGGGAACGGAGCACGGCGAACCAGCCCCACGGCAGGAGCCGGTGAAGCGCCAGAGAGGCCGGCACCACGCAGTTGAACCAGCAGGGCGGATGGTCTCCCCGGGCGATGCGACGCCGGAGATCCCGGGCTCTCTCGCCCCACCAGACGTCGCGCAACGATGATCCCCGCACGCTCCCCATGGAGGCGAACTCCACGGGGCAGGGAAACACATCCCCGCGGCTTCCGACGACGCCGTGGAGGATCCCCGCCACGCAGGGCACCTCCAGGGACAGCGCCGGCCTCCGCAGGAACTCGGGCATCGAGTCAAGATAGCGCGCCGGCAGGGGTATCAGCCGGGGGTGCCGTTCCGTGATAATCGCCAGTACCCGCGCTAGTTCCTCTGCATCACCGGATGACAGCACCAGGTCGGGATCCGGCGCGAGTCCCACGGCGGTGGCGACTTGAGCCGGCTGCACGGTCAGGCCGTCGACGCCATCGGCGACCGCGCGAGCGGCGATGGCGGGAAGTTCGGCGAGATTGGCCCGGCTGATGGTGGTGTTGTAGAAGACCCGCGGCCCCCCGCGATGTGCAAGAGCGGCCGCCGCCTCGGTCACCCGGCGGAATCCTCCGGGGACTCCGCGGATCCGATCGTGCGTTGCCTCCATGCCGTCCAGCGACAGATACATGGTGCAGACGCCCGCGGCGATCAATTCGGCCGCCAGGTCGGTTTGGAGGGCCAGCCCGTTGGTGGATATGCTGGTGTGGAGCCCGCAGTCGGTGGCTTCCCGCACCAGAGCGGGCAGGTCGCGTCGCAGCAGGGGCTCGCCGCCTGAGAACGAGAGGGACAGCACGCCCAGCGCCGCCGCCTCCCTGATCAGCGCCACCCCCTCGTCCGTGGAGAGTTCGTCGGGCGGAGCATCCCGCCGGTTACACGTTCGACACCGTGAATTGCACCGTTCAGTCACCTCCCACGCCAGCTTCGCGGGGCCCCGGCCCGGCGTGCGCCTACCCAGGGCGAAGAGGCCGGCCTGTGCCGCCTGTGCCAGGCGTCGCGCGCCCATGTGCTGCTCAGGCGTGCTCGCCGGGCGAGCCCACCGTCTCCCGGATCACGTAGATCCGTTTGTTCTGGGTTTCGTGGTATGTTCTGATGCTGATCTCGCCCAGCAGCCCCATGGTGATGAACTGCATCCCCATGAGCAGCAGCATGATGCTGATGAGGAACAAGGGATTCCCGGTGATGTCGACGCCGTGGAACCGAAGAATGCCCACCGTGAAGAGCCCGGCCAGCGCCAGCCCGAATGCGACGACGCCGAAGAAACCAAACACCTGGATCGGCCGCGTGGAATAGGTGAGCAGGAACTTCACGTTGATGAGATCAAGAATGACCCTGATCACCCGCGTGAGGTCGTACTTCGACTTGCCATGGATTCGGGGCCGGTGATTGACCGGCACTTCCGCGACCTCGACGCCCAGCCACGAGGCCAGCGCGGGGATGAACCGATGCATTTCGCCGTAGAGCCGGATCGACTTGAGCACCGATGCCCGGTACACCTTCAGCGTGCAGCCGTAGTCGTGAAGGTGGATGCCCGAGAGCTTTGAGATGAGTCGGTTGGCCAGCATGGACGGCACCCGCCGTCTGAGGAACGGGTCTTTGCGACGGATCCGCCACCCGCTCACGATGTCAAACCCTTCGTCCAGCTTCGCCAGCAGCGCCGGTATGTCCGCTGGATCGTTCTGGAGGTCGGCGTCCATGGTGATGATGGTCCCTCCGCGGGCATGATCGATCCCTGCGGCCAAGGCCGCGGTCTGGCCGAAACGCCGCCTGAACCTGAGCACCCGGATGCACGGATCCTGCTGGGCCAATGCCTTCAGAAGGGGGAACGAACCATCGGTCGAGCCATCGTCGATGAAGAGGAGCTCGAACGGCCGGCCGATGCCAGTCATGGCGTCGTGCAGTTCGGCATGGAGTTTCGCGATGTTCGCCTCTTCATCGAGCACCGGAATGATGACGCTGAGGTCGATGCGATCCGTCACTAGTAGGCCCCCTTGCCGAGGAACACAGTCGGAATAGTCCTCAGGAGAATGGTGATGTCGAGCAAAATGGACTGGTTGCGGATATAGTAGAAATCGTACTCGAGATTCTCTTCCAGGGGGAGATCCTTCCGCCCCATGATCTGCCACAGCCCCGTCATTCCCGGTTTCACGTTCAGCCGCTGGGCCTGCCAGCCCTGGTACCTCGCAACGATAAAGGGCATCTCAGGGCGCGGCCCCACGAAGCTCATGGTGCCGTTTATCACGTTCAGGACCTGCGGCAACTCGTCCAGGCTGGTCCGACGCAGCGAGATCGGTAGTGGTGTGTTCCGTTGTTCTTTCTGTTGCCTGGTTGGCTTATGGATTT
>JALOPK010000318.1 GCA_025453925.1 Candidatus Eiseniibacteriota bacterium
GCGGCCATGTCGTTCGATCCGATATGTAGGCACCAGCGCCTGCTCCAGCCCCGGCGTGAGATGGGCATACACCCGGCGCGGGAGGGCGCCGGTTAGGGATTCGAGCAGTTCCGCCATTTCGTCCAGCGGGGGTCGCGTGAGCGCGAGGAGCACTCCCTGGCCGGGTGGGGAGTAGACCATGGCGACCTGGCGGAGCTGATTCCTCTTCTCCAGGCCGTACCACTGCGTATGAGGCCAGTAGAAATCGTCGAGGTCACCGAGTTCATAGACATGGAGCGCCGGATCGCCGCGCAGGAAGCGCTCGATCGCGGCTTTGTCGGACAGGTGAAGTGTGGGCATGGATGGACTCTCGTTCTGAGGTGTGGCGCAGTATAGGAGGACATACCCCGGAGAGGCCATAGGGTTCGGGGTTCGGGGGGCTCGTGGGATCGAAAGGAGAAGAGGATCGCCTCCTCACCCTCGCCCTCTCCTCCGAGGAGAGGGGACGTTGGGGCGGACATCATGGGACGTTCGCGGGTGCGAGGGACCGAAGGCGGCAGCCATACGTGGAGCCGCGGCGAACCACGGCGTGCAGGTACACGCTCTGTAGCCACGTCGCTCTGCGACGTGTAGGGCCCGGCGCAGAGCGCCGGGGCTACAGCATCGCGGCTGAAGCCGCTCCTACCGGCGATAGCAGTGGGGAGGTGAGGAAGTGAGCCGTTGGGGGGGAGTCGTACACGTACACGTACACGTACACGTACTCGACGAACGTTCGATTCAGGGCCCGGCACACCGCGCCGGGGCTACAGTGTTCGCGGCTGAAGTCACTCCTACCACGCATTCGGGCTCGAGGGCGGGGGAGAGGCGAACCTGAAGGAGGAGCAAACGAAAACCGAGGCTGCTTTCGCTGCAGCCTCGGTTCTCTGATCTTCTACAGTCTCAGGCAGTCCCTAGGACGAGAACATGTTGTACGGCATCACATCGCTGTAGCCGCACCATGCGCCGTCCGAATAGCTCGCCGAGCTGGAGACAAAGCCCGAGCCTGTGCCGGGGCTATGGCTGGAGCCGGTGTGATGACCCGTCACGGTCCAGATGTAGCCGTAGGGGGTCGCCGTCGACTTGCCGCACGCCAGCGCCGAGGTCTCGAATGTCGCCTCGGAGAAGATGGTCGGCTTACGGTAGGCCTTCTTCATGAATCAAACCTCCCTTTGCGTTGCCACCTCTCAGGAGGCGAACATGTTGTTCGGATCGACGTCACTGTACCCGCAATACGCGCCGTCCGAATAGCTCGCTGAGCTGGAAATGAACGGTGAGTTCGATGCGGGTGCGTGGCTCGAGCCGGTGTGGTGACCGGTCACGGTCCAGATATAGCCATAGGGGGTCGCTGTGGACTTGCCGCAGGCGAGCGCCGACGTCTCGAAAGTGGCCTCAGAGAAGATCGTCGGCTTCCGATACGCCTTCTTCATTCGTACACCTCCACGAGAGAGTTTGTCGCGGTAGGGACAATGGTCCAACTATGAAACCGGCACAAGAGTATCGTATGCTCCGGCGGGTGTCAAGGGGAAAAATCACGTCGCCTGATCCTCCGGGTGAACCGTCCGACGGGCCTCCCTCAGCTCGCTGAGGAAGCCCGCGCGGAGACACGCATAGGACGACGGCCCGAACGCATCACCATCGGAAAGGAGCGCTTCTCCGGGGCAACGGAAGCACAAGGGCGCGAGCTCGCAATCCCGGCATTTCGCGATGTCCGCGTTGACGGTGGCGCGAAGCCGCTGAAACAGCGGTGCGCACTTCCAGATCTGGGCGAAAGGCCGCTCGGTCGCATTGCCCGCCTCCTGCTGGAACTGCACGCACGGCAGCACCCCGCCCTGCGGCCCGATGGTGCAGAAGTTGATCCCCGCCTTGCACATGTAGCTGTGCAGCCGGTCCTCCCGGACGGCATCCCACTTCTTTGGATTGTCCTCCCCGAGAATGCGGTCGGCATCAACCTCCAGCGTGCGACGCAACTGCTGAGGATCCAGGCGGTGCAGCAGGTTATCCAGCGACCCATCGCTTCGGGGCGTGAGCAGGGGATCTTGTGCGAACGAGGCGCCAAGGCGTTCGGCCAAGTGGGCCAGTGCAGCCTCCTGGCCGAGGTTCTCCCGCATGAGCACACTGCGGATCTTCACCCTGATGCCCTGCGCCACCATTCGCTCGATGCCCGCCACCGTGCGCTCGTGGCTTCCCGGCAGCAGGGTAATGCCATCGTGGATCGAGGCCTCGGCCGCGTACAGGCTCACGCCGATCTCCCACGGCCTCACGTCTCGGAGACGCTGCGCCTCCTCCGGCCCCACCAGAGTGGCGTTGGTCGAGAGTTTGATGGAGAAGTGCAGGCGGCGTGCCTCGTCAAGGATGTCGAAGAGGTCACGCCGGAGAAACACCTCGCCGCCGCTGAAGGTGACCTCGATGGTTCCGGCTGCGGCGAGCTGGCCCAGAATGTCTTTCCACTGCGCAGTCGTGAGTTCGGGGGGCATGCCCGCCGGCTTGATCACGTAGCAGTGCACACACTGCTCATTGCAGCGGTGGGTGAGCTCGAGGATCGCGGTCAAGGGGACGAACCCACGTGACGAGCGGCTCACCATCAGAGCCCGCGGCCCTGCGCCGTGATCCTCGAACGCCAAAGCCGTTCCCTACAGCGCCCGGATGACCGCGGAAATGCGATCCAGCGCCCATGTCATCTCGTCATCATTGATGATCAGAGGCGGGGCGAACCGGATGATGTTCTTGTGGGTCTCCTTGGCGAGAATGCCTTTCGCCATGAGCGCTTCGCTGACGGCTCTGCCGCTGGTCTTCTCAGGATCAAGCTCGATGGCGTTGAGCAGACCCTTGCCCCGGACTTCCCGCACGTAGGGATGCCGGATGTCACGCAACGCCGCACGGAAACGCTCTCCCTGGCGCATGGCGTTCCCCATGAGGGCCGGATCCTCCAGGGCGTCCAACGCGGCCAGTCCGATGGCGCATGCCAGCGGGTTTCCTCCGAAGGTGGAGCCATGCTCGCCGGGCTTGAACACGCCCAGGATGTCGCGCCGCGAGACGACGGCCGACACCGGCATCACGCCGCCGCCCAGCGCCTTTCCCAGCACTAGGATGTCAGGGGTCGCATCCTCGTAGAGATGGCAGAACCGCTTGCCCGTTCGGCAGAATCCGGTCTGGACCTCGTCGAGCATGAGCAGAATCCCGCGACGGGTGCAGATCTCCCTCACGGCGCTCAGGTATCCGTCGGGCGGGACTTTCACGCCTGCTTCGCCCTGGATCGGCTCCACCAGGAACCCCACGGTGTTCGGCGTGATGGCCTGCTCCAGTTGAGCGGCGTCTCCGAATGGAATGATGGTGAATCCGGGGGTGTAGGGACCATAGTCGTCCCTCGCCGCGGGGTCGGTCGAGAAACTCACGATGGTCGTGGTTCGGCCGTGGAAGTTCTCGCAGCACGTGATGATTCCGGCCTTTTCACGCTCCACACCCTTGACCTGGTAGCCCCACTTGCGGGCCGTCTTGATCGCGGTCTCGACCGCTTCCGCGCCGGTGTTCATGGGCAGGACCATCTCCAGCCCGCAGAACTCCGCCAGCCTGCGGCAGAAAATGCCCAGGAGGTCGTTGTGGAAGGCTCGGGAGGTCAGCGTGAGGTGCTCGAGCTGGCGATGCGCCACCGCCAGCACGCCGGGATGGGCATGGCCCAGATTGTGCGCGGAGTAGGCGCTGAGCATGTCCAGGAAACGGGCGCCTTCGACGTCCCAGACCCAGACGCCCTCCCCTCGGGTGAGCACCACCGGGATTGGGTGATAGTTGTGGGCGCCGTACTTCTCCTCGAGGGCCATCGCTTGTTGGGAGGTCATCACGCAGCTCCTTCGTCTAAAATGCAGGTCACGTATGCCAAAGGCGTCTGACGGTCTTCTGCTCTACCAGATGACGGGGCATGCACCCCTCGACTGCCGAGCCCGTTGCATGAGCCGGGCAGGCCGCGCCGCATCACGCCCCTCTACCATCAGGAAACGAGCTGGTACGCGGGATCGACGACGGGTTGCGGGAGGGGTGAATCGAAGGTGACAACTTATGCGGCCTGAGGTCGGAGAACAAGCCGGCCCCAGTGCTGGCTGCGGACCTGGCTACCCCGCAATGAGCACAGATGCGGCATGTTTTTCTTGACTACTGTACAAATGTACATAAATCATCTGGGAAAGGAGGTGCTCATGCGCATCGAAACCTTGGAGGAACCGGTTGCCGTGATCGGCCTTTTCCGAGACGGCGCCCTCAAGCCACTGCGGTTCCAGTGGCGTGGGCGAACGGTACCGGTTCGACACCTGGCATCACATTGGTCCACGAGGGCCGGCACGGATCAGGAGCATTTCTACT
>JALOPK010000319.1 GCA_025453925.1 Candidatus Eiseniibacteriota bacterium
CCAGGCCGACCAAGGTCGACGACATGAGCAAGACGAAGCCCGTCGCCAAGCCCATGGCGAAGCCGTTGACCGCGGAGTTGGTGACGGCCAGCGTGGGGCACGTCCCCAGGACTTGCTTGAGTATCGGATTCTGTTCCCAGAGCCCTTTGGTGAATTCCCTGGAGAGCGGGGTGCGTGCCATGTTAGGTCCCTCCTCCCTGCCCCTGGCGAACCGTATCCAGAGCCTTGTTTATGATCGATTCCACCGCCTTGGACGAGATGGTCGCTCCCGTGATGGCCTGGACTCTGCCCGTGCTCTTGTCGAGCGCACCGGCTTTGACCACCGCAATCTTCGGTGACAGAACGAGGTCTTCGAACTGCCGGAGGAATTCCTCCTCTGCGATCTTCGCCCCAAGACCGGGGGTCTCGACCTGCTTCAGCACACGAAGCCCGAACATCCTCCCGCATGTTTGGTCGAATCCCGCCATGACCCTAATCACATCCTGGAACCCCGTGCCCTGCGCCCGCACGGCGATCCCCACGATGTGGGATTTGGTACTGTCGCTGAACCCGCGAAACAGGGAGATGTCGCCCATTGCCTGCTCCTCGAAGGCGACCGCTCCCGGGAGAACCTGGTAGACCGCTCGTTCAAGCTGTGCGCGCTCGTTCTGCTGGATCTTGGGCCACGTGCCCGCGTACACGAACGCCAACAGGGCGCCCGTGATGCCGGAGGTCAGCGTCAAGACGGTGATCATGTGAAGCGCGCGCTTCATGACGGCGTGCCCCCCTTCTTGTATCCGTAGATCCTCGGGCGCGTGGCCCGGTTGATCAGAGGCGTCAGGGCGTTCATGAACAGAATGCCGTACATCACGCCTTCAGGGTAGCCGCCCCACAGCCGAATGAGCACGACTATCAGACCGGCCCCTATCCCGAAGACCATCTGCCCCTTGTGCGTGGTGGGAGAGGTGACCATGTCCGTGGCCATGAAGAAAGCGCCGATCAGCAGACCACCGGAGAGAAGATGAAAGGGCACCGACGCGTATGCGCCCGGGTTTGCCGCATGCATGATTCCGGTGAACACGGCGACGGTGCCGATCATCACGGCAGGTATGTGCCACGAGATGACGCGACGGATGAACAGGTAGGCGGCGCCCAGCAGAATTGCCAGCGCCGACGTCTCGCCCAGCGATCCACCGACATTCCCCCAGAAGAGCTGTCCGATTCCCGTGAGCTGGCGCTCGAACTTGAACATGCCCAGCGGGGTCGCGCCGGTGACTGCGGCGAGCCCCGGGAAGCCGGTCGGTTTGGTCCACGTGGTGAGCGGGACGGGGTAGCAGGCCATGAGAAATGCGCGGCCGATCAGGGCGGGGTTGAAGATGTTGCTGCCCAGACCGCCGTAGATCATCTTCCCCAAGGCGATGGACACGGCGGATCCCACCACGAGAATCTGTATCGGAATCCTGGGGGGAAGCACGAGCGCCAGCAGGAGCCCGGTCACCACCGTGCTCCCATCCCGCAGCCCAGACGGTCTGTTGCGGGCGCGGCAAAACACCCATTCCGTCGCTACGCCGGTCGCGACGCACACGAGGATGTTGAGGAGGGCCGTGAGGCCGAAGAACATCACCGATGCGAGGACGGCGGGCACCAGCGCGATCACCACGGCATACATGATGGCCGGGACGGAATCCCTGTCGCGGAGGTGGGGAGACGATGCCAGCTCCAGCGTCGGATTCTCGCTTGACACTGCCATGTTTCCTCCTATGCAGCCTTGTTGCGGCGCAGGGACGCCTTGCCGACCCGCAGCCAGTGTACCAGGGGAATCTTGGCCGGACAGCCGTAGGCGCAGGAGCCACACTCGAAGCAGTCAAGCAATCCGGCATCCTTTGCCTTCGCCTCGCGGCCGAGCTTGCAGAGCTTTGCCAGGGTTGACGGGACGAGGTGCATGGGACAGGCCTGCACGCACCGCCCGCACCCGATGCAGGGGTACTCCGCGGAGGCGTGCAGCTCGTCGTTCGTCAGCGCGAGGATCCCGCTGGTGGTTTTCGTGACCGGGATGTCGAGGTCATGGATCGCCGCGCCCATGAGCGGTCCTCCCAGGATCACTCTCTGGGTCCTGCCCGGCATCCATCCGCACTCATCCAGCAGCACGCGGATCGGGGTGCCGACCAGCGCCAGAAGGTTCGCCGGCTTTCCCACGGCACCCCCCGCCACGGTCACGACTCGTTCGATGAGCGGAGTCCCGTCGCAGACGGCGTCACGGACGGCCGCTGCGGTTCCCACGTTGGAGACCAGCACCCCCACATCGGCGGGAAGGCCCCCGCTGGGTACTTCACGCCCTGTCAGGGTTTGGATCAGCGTCTTCTCAGCTCCCTGCGGATACCGCGTGTGCACGATCTGAACCCGGATGGCCCGCTCCCCCGCTCGTTCGACCGCCGCGGCCATGGCGTGAGCTGCGTCGAGCTTGTTGTCCTCGACGCCGATGATGCCGCTGGCGGCGCCAAGCGCGTGCATGATCAGGCGCATGCCGTCAAGGACTTCGGCGCTTCGCTCGAGCATGATCCGATGGTCCGCCGTGAGGAAGGGTTCACACTCAGCGCCGTTGAGGACACAGACCTCCACTTTCTTGGGCGGCGGAGGGGAGAGCTTCACATGGGTCGGAAATCCGGCGCCCCCCATGCCGACGATGCCGGCGCTCCTCGCTATCGACCTGATTTCGTCCGGCGGAAGCGCAAGCCCGACGTCTATGGAACGGACTGCGGTAGCGGCGGGGAGCGGGGAGTCTCGGGGAGTCAACACCACTGACGGCGAGAATGCGCCGCTGGAATGCGGCCTGGGCTCGATCTTCTCCACGGTGCCGGCGATGCTGGCGTGGACGGGTGCCGTGATGAGGGCGTCGACATCGCCGATCATCTCGCCCCGAACGACCTCCTGTTTGGGTTTCACCAGGGGTTTGCATGGCACGCCGGTGTGCTGACTGAGGGGAATCACCAGCCTTTCCGGTATGGGCGCCCGCCGGGTCGCCAAACCCGCGGTTGTGTCTTTCCCGGGTCTCGGGTGGATCCCCCACGATGCGTGCATTAGGTGCATATCACCTTCCTCACGGTATCACGGACCGTGTGGTGCCGGCGGCCCATGCCCCGGACGAACGGCCCGCATCGGAGACTGAGGCAATCACGAAGGCGTGCAGATTACCCCTCTGCACGGGGCTTGGCAATGCCCTCTGAAACGGCGCGCCGGCGAATGCGAACCCGATGCCGCTAAACCTGACGGGAACCCGTCGGTCCAACCATCGAGTCGCCAACGATGCGCGGCGGCCTTGGGAGTACCCATGTTTCTTGATCTGTCCGAAGGAGGTGCGCAATGGAACGCACGGTAGCCGCGGCTCTCTGTGCCGTGCTCTTCGCCACGATTACCCCCTGTGGGGCACAGCCGCCCGTACCGCTCGAGCGGTGGGCCGGCGAACTCGAGCTGACCGGAGACCAACTCGCGGCGATTGACGAGATCCAGTACAGATCGCGGCAGGAGGAGATCTCTCGCCGCGCGGAGCTGGAACGCGCGGAGCTGGAAATGGACCGGGAGATGCGAAAGGATGCCCCCTCGGAGTCGGCGGCCCTGGGGCTATTCGACGCCGTGCATGAGGCCCGAGGGAAACTGGAACGCATCCACCTCCGTACCAGGCTGAAGGTGCGTGGGGTCCTCACACCGGTGCAGCGGCAGAAGCTTGAGGACCTTATGAGACGCGAGGAGAAGCCTCACCCACCACGGCCGCCGAAGCACCAGTAGCCGCGGGAAACGCACGGGTCCCGGGCAGGAGGAACCCCTGCCCGGGACCGCGTTGCCAATGAGCTCCCTCGACGGGCACAATCAGTCCTTGGCGCCCTCCTCATCGCATTCGCCCTTGCGGCGCATGAACTCCTGGAATGACATCTGACGGGCATAGCAGCCATCTCGAACGTAGGAGAGCATGTAGATGAATGTTTGCGCCTCGATGTACCCCGGCACGACGGTGACGGCGTTTCCCTCCTTGTCGAAGAAGGCGACTGAGGGGAAGCCCCGCACACCCATGGCCTGCGTGAACTGGACATTGCTGTACGTCGCATCCCGGTAGCGGAGGGACGCCTTGCCGTCCTCGGCATGGATGCGGCAGAGCACGAAGTCACCGGCGAGTGTCTTGGCCACTTCGGGGTCGCCGAATGTCTTGGCATCCATCACCTTGCACCAATGGCACCAATCGGTGTAGAAGTCAACAAGCAGGGGTTTCCCCTCCGAGATCGCCTGGCTGTATGCCTCGTCGAAAGGCAGCCATTGCAGGTCCGCACCGTGCGCCGATGCCGCCAGCAGGACGATGAGAGCTTGACCAAGACGCCGCATTCTTCCTCCTTG
>JALOPK010000320.1 GCA_025453925.1 Candidatus Eiseniibacteriota bacterium
GGAATTCCGGTACACGGCCTCGTAGTATGGAGAGCTGCTTGCGGCGCGAAGCTCACTAGTTGCCGCCTGATCACCCCCACGGAACTCGACGCTGATCTGGAGATCATTGTAGACTTCCAACGAGCGGCGTGAAGGATCATACCGCACGGGCTCCACGGTAAGCACGAGAAGGCGCATGCCGCGCATGATGCCCAGTTCTTCGACTGAAACCACGGGATGGTCACCGTATCCCTGCAGCGCATACGCCGCTTCGTCGAATGCAAAGGGAACATCCTCGGGGCGCTGGCTTTTGGACAGTGACGGCTGAGCCGGCATGAGGGGGGAGTCGAGGCCCAAGTCGGCCAGGAAGAGCTCCTGCCGGGTGGACCGTGCGACCGACGCGACGACCTCGGCGCCCAGCGGCGCGGTGAAGACCTTTCGGCTCACCGGCAGCTTCGGCTCGCCGATTCTGGTGCTGTGACTCAGGCCCGGCATGCTGATAGCGGCGAAGGAACCGCGATCGGTTGACACCTCGAATCCCTCGATCCGAGAGAACGAGTAGGCCACGCCGAACCCGCTGTCGGTTGAGCCGGCAAGCTGAACGGTGTCATGCCCGGAATCGAGCGGTAGCGAGAACGGAGTGAGTGCCTGAGCAGTCGATGCTATCGTGGGCACAAGAAAGCAGAGGAGAGAGGCGACGAGTCGAGGCATGGGTTTCCTCCTCAGAGGGACAAAGGGGAACGGCGAGACAACCTCGCGTCGGCCAGCCGGGGGCCGATGAGCCGCCACTGGACCGCTATTGAAGGCCATAGTCAAACGCACCGACGGTCGCGGAAGGGGCTGATTCGTTGCCGACAGCGTCAGTTGCGGTGATCCTGAAGTAGTAGTTCACCGACGGGTCACCGATTCCCTCCGGTACGGACGCCGTCGTGGAGGTCGTCGTCACGAAGGGCGTGAGCCCGTCTATGTCGAAGGACGCAGAAGCTTCGCGGTAGATGGCGTAGTGGTCAACTCCCACATTATCCGTCGCCGGGCTCCACGTGAGCATCCCATCCGCCAGCAGCACCACATTGGCCGGCGTGGTAGGCGCGATGACGTCACCACCAACCAGCCATTCGATGCAGCGCGCCACCACGGTTTGAATGTTGTTCGGCGCCGCGCCCGACGTGGGGAACGCCTCGAGCGCCGCACCGAAGAACATCGTGCGATACGATCGCGTCGTGGCGATGGGGTAGCGGATGGCAACCGGATAGCCGGTGGATTGCATGCTGAACATGGCCGCGGCGTCACCGGCGGGATTCGCTCTGTCCGGGGACTCGCTCAGGCCTGAGGGGTATGACAGGGTGACTGCGACGTCGTCGCCGACGGGATCGTCCGGGGTCCCTGCCAGTGCAGTCCCGCTGATTCCGGTCGACGAGGAGGCGATGTGAAGGTAGTCCGCCGTGAAGGGATCCCCGCTGTAGGTGGACAGATAGTTTTCCGCGGTCAGCAGGAGCCGGCCACCCTGATCCAGGTACGCCGCGAGATTCACCCGGTTCTGATCGGTCACGCTGGAGGTGTTCTGATCGCCCGCAGCCCAGAGGACCATTCGGTAGGCGCGAAGGGTGTCGATCGGTATGACACCCAGACCGGATTCATACGTGTTCCATCGGTGGTAGACACCGCCCCAGGCATCCAGGGCGGTCACGATCCTCCCCTCGGTGTTTTCGTCGTCGGCATCAACGAAAAGCATGTCGCGCTGGCCGACCTGCAGAGTGAAGGGAATTGTCCAGGAGTAACCTCCCTGCGCGGTGAGCGCCAAGTCGAACGAGGCGGAATGGCCCAGCGGTGCGTCAGAAGAAACGACGACCTGGAAGCCTGCGGCGTTGGCCGCAGTGTCTCCGCCCGGGATATCGGGGAACGTGGACGGTGCGCCGCTCACTGAGAGATCGGGATCCGAACTGGCAAGCGTGCCGCTCACCTCTGAGGCTTCTCCGGCCCAGAGGTTCCGCAACGTGACGAAGAGATCCGCGGTCTCCCCAGGGTCCAGCCTGCCATCTCCGTCGCCGGGGGAGGGGTCGCTGACGGTGACGCTCACCAGCACGAGATGCGGCTCATCGGGCGGCTGGCCGATCCCCAACGCGTCCAGGTCGAAGCCGGGGTTCGCCGTGGTGGCGGAGCCGATGTCGTCGTCCCGCACATAGAGGTAGCGGGCGTCCGTGAGACTGCCCGCGGCCAGGTCGAAGGAATCGGTGCCTGATCCGGAACCCAGTGACGTCCAAGGTCCGTTGAACGCCGGACCCACATACAGCGTGTAGCCCTCGTTGCCGTCGGAGCCAGCTTCGTTGACCACGATGTCGTCTCCCGGACCGTCAACGAATGCCGCGCCCGCATCCAGCACGATCCAGCCGTTCTTGCCAAGACTGAACCACTGGCCGTCAGGAGGGCCAAGGGCATCATGCCCATGCGTCGGGTAGGGGTAGTTGCCGTTGTAGTCTGTGCTGTTGGCGCTCACGACACGACGTCCTGAGATGCGAGCGTCGGACGAGGCTTCCAGGGTGGCATTCACGACCGCGCGCTGACCGGCGGTGACGGTCACGCCTGAGATCGTGACGGTCTGATAGCCGGGATGTGAAATCTGCACCGTGTAGGTGCCGGCCGGCAGCGGCCGATGGTAGTCGCCCAGCGGGAGTTGGGCGAACACCGGCCAGTCGATGCTGACGATGTTCACCATCGCCGGCAGAGGGTCCCCGGAGGTTGCGTCGGTCACGACGCCGCCGATGCCCTGGATGGCTCTCTGGATGAAGTCGATCACCGCTGCTCGGTTGGCGTTGACGATCCCGTCAATCTGCGATTGCGGGGGCTCGTAGTCGGCGGACACTTCGATCGTCCAGTCCATTCCGCCGTAGGTCCCATAGCTCCAGTCGTTACAGTCGCCCTTGGTCTGGTACCAGTCATAGCCCTCCGTAATGCCGTAGCCGACGAATGAATCGTAAGCCTGGCTCAACGCCACGATGTACGCATTGTCGGGCGTCACCACCGGCGTGTAGTTCCAGAGGTAGTTGATGTACTCCGCGCCGGAATGATAGGAGAGCGACAGGCCGAAGTTGTGCAGCAGCGCATTGCTGCGGATTGCGCGAGTCTCGGGTTGGGAGTACGATCCCGGCAGCGACCCGTCTTCCCGCATGTATCCATAGTTTCGGTTGAGATCTACGCCAGCGGCGTTGTCTCGAGTGCCGTTCTCCACTCCGTCGGGATTCATCATGGGGATGATCCAGATCTCCCGCTCATCCACCAGCGCCGTGACCTGGGGTATTCCGCCATAGTTCTCCAGGAGGTAGTGGGCGATGCCGAGGGGCACTTCGACGCTAATGGTTTCGTTGCCGTGGTGGGCGCCGATGAGACGCACTTCCGGTTCCAGTTCGTCGGTGTCCGCGTTGTCGGTGATCTCCAGGCCCCAGATCGTCCGTCCCTGCACGCTGGAACCTAAGTTGTGCAGGCGGCAGATTGAGGGATGAGTCGAGGCAAGGAGCTGGAGGTCAGTGGTCAGTTCGGCATAGCTATGATACTCGCCGCGGTCGGGCTCCTTCAGCGACGGAAGGAGATCGCGAACGTCGGCGGCGATAATGGCAACGTCGAAGCGGCCGCGGAGATCAGACAGGCGCCTTTCATGGATGATGCCGCGGGCCACGCCACTCTTCACGTCGTCCAGCGAGAGGCCCATGCGGGCCGCTGCCGCCACGTCTTCCCGGGTGGGAACGCGAACCTCTACCAGCATCTCCCGGGCGGCGGCGGGCGCCGCTCCGAGCAGCAACAGCAGGAGGACGGGAACGATCATTTTGCAGACCTCGCAGGGGTCATCCAAGGCGGCGCAGCGCAGCATGGGCTTCGTCCGCATGGGCACAGACCGCTGGACGGTGAAACCCGGATGGACGTGGAAATCACGGGCGGAGGACCGGTGGAGCTACTGCTTCTGCGGACGCTCGAAGAGCCCTCGAATCTCCAGGACCTTGTCTCTGGGCAGGCCACCCTTTTCGACAGCAATGTCCAGGGCCTTGAGCCCCAGTTCCCGGTACAGGCTCGCCACGCGGGGGCGGCGGGCCTCCACGGCCTGCAGGTGCTCACGGATCGTCAGGACGTCCCCGCGCTCGATGGGACCGGTGAGGGCCTTCGGCAGACCCAGCAGATCGATATTGTCGACCGTGCCTCGGAGAAGGGGGGTGAGAACCCTCACCGCTTCCTCCTTCTCGAGACCGATCTGGATCAGCAGTTCAACCGACGATTGGGTCAGCACGACCACGAAGCCGCTGGCGATGCACGCGGCAGCGTGGTAGACCGGCTTGGTCCGCTCGTCAAGGAGGATGACCTTGCCGCCGAATGCTTCCGGGATGAGCTTCTCAA
>JALOPK010000044.1 GCA_025453925.1 Candidatus Eiseniibacteriota bacterium
AAAGTCCACATGTATGATCTGTCCTATATGCTCCCCTGATCCTCGGCATCGCCAGAGACTCCCTTGCCCGCCCTCTGTCCTCTCCGGAAACCCCAGAGATGCGCGACGTCCATCTCCTCCGGCGAGTCACCCCCGTGGGTTCCCCTTCCTGTGACGGGATCGATGCAGGCGCCATGATCGGGGGTGAAGACAACGACATGGTGGTGACGCCTCCAGACCTTGCCTGCCATGGCGGCCAGATCGCGGAATGCGGCGACGTGGCGCTCGGCCGCGCGGAGGGCACGGGGACTGAAAGGCGTGGTCTCGTGGAGTGCGTCGTCGTACTCCTGGTGGTAGGCCACGATGAGATCGTGATGGTCAAGCTCCAGGAGTGAGAGCGTGGCCTCGGTGACCTCGGGATCATAGTCTTCCGAGAAGTAATCCATTGCCCGCTCACGGAAGATCAGGTCGATGCTGCTCCCCGCGACGGCAACGATGGCGACCCGTCGCCCCGCACGGAGGAGCGCATCGAACAGCGTGTCGCATCGGAGTACGGGCCGCTCCGGCCGGCGAATACCGTGTACCTCAGGAAGTGCCCCCGTGAACATGGAAGCAAAGCACACGGGGGTCTTGGACGGGATCATCGAGCGCAGATGCACCTCGGTGGGCGCGATCGCGCGGATCTCCTCGAACAGATGGCCCATCGGCTGGAGGAGGTGAAGACCAACCGCGTCGGGCGCATAGACCAGACAGCGATGGAGTGGCTCGTCTTGCAACGCGGTCCGCGCTTCCCTCACGATATCCGGGAGCGGCGACGCTTGGCTGACCATGGGGGTCTCAACGCCGAATAGCGCCGATAGCGTCGGCGCCAGCGCCGCGATTGTATGGTTGTGGTGTTCCACTCCTCGTCCGGACGGACCGACCTCTGACGTCATCGGATACTCCCCCGATGCGACGGACCACGCCGGCATCGTCGAGGAAAAGCCGTGACGGCGCACGCGGCATCAGGCACTCGCACCATCCACTCCATTCGGGATCTCCGTTACTTCATGCCGAACACGCCACTCATTTGGCGGGAGCGAGCCATGCGTGTCAATGCCCGTGATCCGGCGTTCAGGACCGGAGCGTGGGCTCGACACGTCGAGATTGCCGCCACTGAGTAGCCCAGCAACGCCCTCCCCACGCCGCGCCGGTCACTCTGGTCAAGATCCGAACGGCTCAGGCAAGAACACATCGCATCGGAAGGACTCGCCTCGGGCCCCGGCCAACCGGACCAGTCACGCGGGCCGGTCTGCGGGAGGTGGGACGCACCTCAGGCCCTGAGACTTCCGCGCGCCCCTGACGAGACACCCATTCTCATATACATTGATCCGGCAGTAGCACGCGCTCCGTCCAGTGTCCCCATGCGGGGAAGACGCCCTTCGGCTGGACCTGGTGGCAAGGATGATGCCGGGAGAGGGTTCCGATGCACATGAGTAGCGTCGAGATGGTCGCTGATGCCTTGAACCGTGCGAATGTTCGGTATCTCGTCGTCGGCGGATTGGCGGTGGTTGCGCATGGGTACGTGCGGTTCACTGCCGACATCGACATCGTCCTCGATCTGGAGCCGTCGAACGTCGAATCCGCGATGGCGGCCTTGACCGCGCTTGGCTACCGGCCACGCGCCCCTGTGGTTTTGGCAGAGTTCGCCGATCCTGTCAAGCGAGCATCGTGGGTTCAGGACAAGGGCCTGCGGGTCTTCTCGCTGTGGAGTGCGGAACACCAGGCGACCGAGATTGACATCTTTGTCGAAGAGCCCTTCGACTTCGACGAGGCGTACCGCAGGGCGAGAATGGTTGAGATCTTGCCCACCCTTGCCCTGCCGGTTGCGGCTATCGACGATCTTCTTGCTCTCAAGCGCGCCGCCGGCCGACCGGTCGACCTCGAGGACGTGAGAGCTCTGGAAGCTCTCAGGACTGACCGTGGAGAAGACTGATCCCCTGCCTGAGAGTGAACACGAGTGGGAGCATGGCTTCGAGGGCCATGCAAAGGCCCAGCGCCTTCGGATGGCAGCCCTTCCTTTTCCGCAGAAGTTGGCATGGCTGGAGGAGATGGACAGACTGCTGCGGCGTTCAGGGCTCGGCTCGCTGGCGGGAGCACCTCCCTCCTCTGACCAGGAGTGACATCCGGTCAGGTACGTGCAGCTCTACTTGGCCGTGCCGGGCGTGACGATGCGCACCAGACCCTGGGTGCCGGGTTGGGCCACGACGGTTTTGCGCTGCACTCCCGGCAGTGTCTCGTTGAGGAACTCCAGATGGAGCCTCCGCCTCGTGACCGCGGGCGCGCGCGCGTACTCGGTGTGAATGCTGACAAAGCGGGCCGCATCCCCCTGGGCCTTGGTGACCACGCGTTGCTCGTATGCTTCGGCATCGCGAACCAACCGGTCCGCGTCAGCCTTGGCGCGGGGCATCTTCTCGTTCTGATACGAAAGCGCGTTGTTGATCACCTTCTCTTTGTCGATCATGGCGTTGATCACATCATTGAAGTACTCCTGCACCTGCTCCGGAGGGCGAACCTCCTGTAGCTCGACGAACGACACGTCCAGGCCGGTCTCCATCTCATCAAGTCTCCGCTGGAGCTCCTGTTTCACTTCGATCTGGATGCCTGACTTACCCACGGTGAGGACATCGTCGATGGTGAGGTGCGACAGGCTGTGGATCAGCGTCGTGCACGCGAGGCTACGGAGCGTTCGTTCGGCGTCCTTCAACGAGAAGAGATAGCGGGCGGGGTCGCTGATGGAGTATTGGAGCACGCAGTTCACCGTCACGATGTTGTTGTCACCCGTGATCAAGTATGACGAGAGCCCCGTCATCTGGCGGAACGCGGCCGCAAGCTCTCCTTTCTCATAGAAATCGTCTATCGTGATGCGCTTGACCTGCCTGACGGGAACGTGGATCACCCGATCCACGGGCCACGGCAGTGCGTAGTGGATCCCGGCGGGCACCGCACTGTCGATGACCTTGCCGAATCGCAGCAGCACGCCGACGTGGCTCGAATCGACGGAGTAGATGCCGGAGGCGCAATAGGCAACGACCACGGCGCCCACGAGCCAGACTGCGAACGCGCCCGTTTTTCGCGCCGAACCACGGAGGTCGGAATCGTAGCCGGCTGCGGTCATTGTGAGTTCTGCCCCGATCGAGGACTGCTTGTTCCGAGATAGCGGAAGAGCTCCGAGTCGGTCGAGAGGATGAGCGTGGACTTCTCCTTGAGTGCGGCCCTGTACAGGTCGAGGGACTTCAGGAAGTCGAAGAACTCGGCATCTCGGCCATAGGCTTGGGCATAGATCCGCGTGGCCTCCTGATCACCGTGCCCTTTCAGTATCTCCGCCTGCTTGTATGCCTCCGCGAGAATCTGCGACACATCCTTGTCGGTGGCCGCCTCGATTCTTGCGGCGGCTTCGGTGCCTTCAGCTCGGTACTTACGCGCTTCCTTCTCCCGCTCCGCACGCATGCGGTTGTACACGGCATCCGCCACGATCGACGGGTAGCTCAAGCGTCGAAGCCCGACGCGAATTGTCTCGATGCCGTACTTGTCTCTTGCCTGCGGCGCCGTGATGTTCAGGACTCGGCGTTCCAGTTCTTCCAGTTTCACCGAGTCGGGATCTGCATTGATGATGTCGTCCAGGGTGTAGTCGGCCAGCGATGAACCCAGCGCCGAGACCACCATGTCGCCCAGCTTCTGCCGGGCAACCTCTGCCCGGGCCAGCGATCGGAAGAAGAGAAGTGGATCATCAACGCGCCACGCGATGAAGGTGGTGACGATGACGGGGTTCTTGTCTCCCAGCAGCAGCTGGATCGGTTGGCCATTGAAGACTTCGATCCGTGCATCCATCCGGTTGACGCGCTGCAGGAAGCCGGGAAGCTTCCACCGGAGCCCCGGCTCTGTGATGGTGGCAACGGGCTTGCCGAACTGCGTGACGATGGCCGCCTCTCCCGCAGAAATCGTGAACATGGAGAAGCGCACGACCATCGCGCAGACGAGTGCGACCAGACCGATTCGAAGCAGTTTCATTCCCCAACCTCCCCCTGGAATCGTTGCGGCGGCGGTGTGAGCGGCGCCGCAATCAGCGCCTGCGGCGAAAGAAGCGGCGTGTCGAGCAAGAGTGTCGGCGTACGCGCCTTCGGGTCGACCAGAACCAGGTTCACGGCCGCGAGGACCTCGGCGAGCGCATCGAGATAGAGACGTTTCAATGTGACCCTGCGAGCGGCTGAATCCCCGACTCGCCTGGCCAGGAACCGCTCTGCATCACCGTGTGCGCGGGCGACTCGCTCCGTCGCATAGGCACTCGCCTGCTCCACCGAACGCACGGCCTCACCCCGCCGTTCGGGTATCACCTGGTTCTGGTACCCATGGGCTTCGTTGATCATCCGTTCCTTCTCCTGACGGGCTGCGATCACCTGCTCGAAGGCGTCAGCGATGAAGATGGGTGGATGGATGTCCCGGAAGTAGACCCCTACGACCTCAACGCCGGTGTGCAGGGAGTCCATTTCCGACTGCGTCATCTGCCGGATCTGCGATTCCAGCAGCCCACGTTCCTCGCCCACGATGGCTTCGAACTCGCGGCTGGCGAGAAGGCGGCTTATGACGCTGTGGGCGATGCTGTCCAGCAGCTCTTCGGGCTGCGCGTGACGCATGAGATAGTGATACGCATCGGAGATCCGGTAGTGGAGGACGACATAGGGGAAGAAGAAGCTGTTGTCACCCGACAGGAATGGCTCTTCGGTACCATGGGCCTGCGTCCACAGCAGGGCGAAAGTAGCCTCGTCGGTCGTATTCCCAAGGTTCACATGCCGGATCCGGTAGGTGTCGATCTTGACCGGACGGTCAATGGGCCAGGGGAGCTTCATGTGCAGGCCGGACAGGACGGGGTGACCATCATGGAGCGGTCGTCCCAGCCGAACCAGAATCGCTTGCTCCGACGGCCCGACCGTGTAAAGGGCGGTGGAGAGGTATGCAATAACCGCGAGCACGATCAGAGGGCCGCGCACTGCCACTGCGAGCCGGCGTCCGGTCCTTATGCGGTTCACGACCTGCCATCCCGTGACCGACTCCAACCAACCCGCCGCGCGGCGGAGGTTCTCCCTTCGGAGCGCAGAGCCCACCAACGGCGCCAGCCGCATGTGCGCGACCGTGTGCGGATCGCCGCGGACGCGAGCGGTTGCCGTCGCGATCAGGGTCTCCAAGCCGAAGGAGAGGACGAACAGCGAAATCAGCACGGCCACCGGTCGATCCACGTCGACGCCGAGGGCATAGAGCAGCATGGCAACGCCCGTGAGGAGCGCGCCGATCATGTCCGCCTTGGAGTGCATCCCATCGGAGATGAGGCCGACTGACCCTTCCCGAGTGCCCACGGATGTCTCGAAGCGGTACACGAAGTAGGAGCCGATCGCGAAGACGAAGAAGACGATGCCCGACAACATGGGCCGCTGGATTCCCGTCTTTGGAAGCACGGCCACCTTCTGCACCACGCCGATGGCGACTGCCACAAGCAACAGCCCTATGCCGAATGCCACGTAGTGCTCCAGGCTCGTCTGTCGAAGGAATCCTCTCACCGAGTCACGCCATGTGGGCGTCTTCGCTTCAGACGTCTCCCCCTCGAACTGAACCCCCTCGATGGGCGGTCGATCCGTCACGCGCCGCTGTTCCGCGGGGTGCGTGCTCACCGAGAGCAGTACGAGGAGGGAGGTGCCCACGTCCGAGACCGAATGCCATGCCTCCGCCAGAATCGCCAGGCTCCCGGTGATGGCAAACATGCCGAACTTCAGGAGGGCCAGAAGAAGATTGAGCCCCGTGGAGAGAAGGCCGGTTCTGACCTTTATGTCCATGCTCTACGACTCCACCGAGGCGCGGGGCGGATCGATACCCACTCCTCGGGATTGAGGCGCTACTATTGTCACCCAACCATGGTCCGACACACTACTTTTAGACTGAAGATAACCAGAGGCGGGGAGGCCGCCTCAATTCTCAACCAAGTATGGCACACCCTCCCACACACGGCCGCTGAGGGGGCCATGCAGTTCGCGTATACTCCTCAATGATCGCACAGGTTGTCACCGGTCTTCAACGCGCCGGCGAGGTAGTCAGTCACCAGGCGTTCCGGCGTCTCACAGGGGGCGCCGATCTCGACTTTGATCCCGTGCTGGGCGAACAAGCCTTGCGCGCGCCCGCCCATGCCGCCGGCGATCACCACAGTGACGCCTCGTTCGGCCAGCCATGGCGGCAGCAGGCCCGGCTGATGGGGTGGCGCATCCAGATCCGTTCGTTTCTGGATTGCCTTGGTGGCCGCGTCGGCATCGATGAGCGCGAATTGCGCGCAGTGGCCGAAATGGACGCAGAGTCTGCCGTCAGCTATGGGGATGGCGATTCGCATCGTGGGTCTCCTTTTGTTTGTCTTCTGTGTCGCACGTCGCGTGCGAGGCTCCTGCCGCCACAAGGCGGCCGATTTCATCAACGGTTCGACGCAGGGAGAGCCCTGCCGCCGAGTCGGGATACGTTTCAATGATCGGCGAGCCGTCGTCCGAAGTCTCGGCGACCAGCGGATCAACTGGGATCGATCCCAGGTACCGAATCCGCATTTCTTCAGCGATCCGCTTTCCCGCGCCATCGCGCAAGATGGCAGTGGTCTTGCCGCAGTGCGGGCAGGCAAACGCACCCATGTTCTCGACGACGCCGAGGACGGGAACACTCAGCTTCCGGCAGAAGGTGATGGACTTCCGCACGTCGATTTCCGCCACGCGCTGAGGGGTCGTGACGATGACGGCGCCATCGACCTTCCCCAGCAACTGAAACACGGAGAGCGGCTCGTCCCCGGTACCGGGTGGGCAGTCGATCACCAGGAAATCGAGGTCACCCCATGCTCCGTCCTGGAGGAGTTGCCGGATGACCCCCACCTTCATGGGACCCCGCCAGATCACCGCGTCGTCGGGGCTCTCCAGGAAGAACCCCAGAGAAAGCACCTTTACACCGTTCCGCTCCACCGGTATCAGCTCGCCGTCGTGAGAATAGGGCTTCTGTCCCTCGAGGCCAAGCATCGTCGGCACGCTGGGGCCATGGAAGTCCACATCCAGCAGCCCGACCGTGCACCCGTCTTGCGCGAGCCCCACCGCGAGGTTGACCGCCACGGTGCTCTTGCCGACGCCGCCCTTGCCGGAGAGGACCACGATCTTGTGCCGGATGCGGCAGAGACGTTGCTCGAGCTTCTGCCGTTGGGCGAACTCCTCCTCGGTCTCGTTCGGCCGTCGATTCTGGGCGGTACAACTGCGGTCGGTACATGAACCGCAGTGGGCTCCCTCGGAAGAGGAAGCGGGTTGGCGCCGCTGCGCCACCGCCTTGGCATAGTTCTCACATGCGGCCCGAAGGGTGGCGCTGGCCAGGGCCGCGCAGTGAACTACCTCAGTAGGGAGCCCTCCCAGGGCCTGCACGATATCATCCTGGCTGACGGACGCCGCGTCCTCCAGGCTTTTGCCTTCGGCCAGCGTGGTGGCGATGCTGCCGCACGCCAAAGACGGGGCGCACCCGTCGGTCGTGAACGAGGCCCGCTCAACGACCTCGTCCCGAACCATAACCCACATTTCCATGGTGTCACCGCACTCGCCGGTGATACGGGCATGGCCATTGGCAAGCGTGGGCTTGCCATAGTTCCTCGGCCGCTGCGCATGCTCGATCACCGTGGCCGAGACGTGGACGACCTCATCGTTCTCCATCTGTTCCTCTCCGTTGTCGGATCTGGTCCCATACGTGGATGATATCCGCCTTGGCCGGCCCATCCATCTCCACGACTGTCTTGCCCGCCACTTGTGCCCGCGTCACCGTTGTGTCGTAGCGGATGCGGCCGACGGCACGGGCTCCGGTTTCGCGGGCTTTCAACTCGATGGCTGCGGTCATGGCAGGATTGATGTCCCACTTGTTCACGCATACGGCGGTAGGAATGCCGAAATGCTTCGTGAGCGCAAGTAATCGCTCCAAATCGTGGGAGCCCGACACGGTAGGTTCCGTCACCGCCAGGACCGTCGATGCCCCGACGACTGAGGCAATGACGGGACAGCCGATACCAGGAGGCCCGTCGACGATGATCAGCGATCGGTCTTCTTCCTTCGCGATGCGTTGTGCCTCCCGGCGCACCGTGGTGACCAGCTTGCCGGAGTTCTCCGCCGCTACTCCCAACCGCGCGTGTACCATGGGCCCGCACCGGGTATCCGACACCATCCACTCGCCGCACCGGCGCTCAGGGAAATCAATGGCCCTGGCGGGGCAGAACCTCACGCATACGCCGCAGCCCTCGCAGGATGTAGGATCGATGGCGTAGCCGCCACCAGATTCCCTCGTGACCCCACCGAACCGGCAATACGCATGACAGAGGCCGCACCGGGTGCATTCGTCGGGCCGGATCACGGCTTCATTGCCGCTCAGGAACTCATGCCGTTCTCTCACCGTCGGGCTGAGAACGAGGTGCAGGTCAGCTGCGTCAACGTCGCAATCGGCGATGACCGCCCCGCTCGCGAGCACCGCCAAAGATGCGGCCACGCTGGTCTTCCCGGTGCCGCCCTTGCCGCTGATGATGACCAGTTCGTCCATCATGCCGCCCTCGTGGTGTGGTAGAATACCTTCCCCCGCCGGGGAAGGGCCTCGATCAAGCCCTGCGAGGCCAGCGCGTAAACCCGCTTCGCGACCTCTCCATGATGCCGTTGCAACCCCGCGGCGATATCCTGCACCGTGCAGGGGCGTCTGCTCAGGAGATCCATGATATCCGCATCTCGGTCAGCCCCGTCATTGGTTTCCGCCGGACTACGTTCTCTCTCGCTGATCACCTCTGCCGCGGGGTCGAAACGGGCGGCGAATGCAGCGAGGTGCTCACTGGACACCGGGAGCGCGTATTCCTCCGCGGGGGGGCGCGAGGCGGTGTTCAGTTGAACCCTTTCAGGTCTGATGCGATCGACGATGCGGGCAATCTTGTCCACCTCCGTTGCGATTCCCGTTACGCCGCCAAGCAAGAACACCTCCAGCCAAATCGGCTTGCGAAAGCGGCGTCGGAAATCCTCAAGCCCCGCGACCATGGTTGAGAAGGACACGGCGGGGTGAGGGCGGTTCACACAGGTGAAGAGGTGTTCATCGCCGGCATCGAGTGAGGGGAGCACGAGATCGGCCTCCATGAGGGTGTCCTGCACCTCACGTCTCCAGAGCAGCGAACCGTTCGTGAGTACGGCAACCGGCGAGGCGGTGAGGAGCTTGATCCCCGCGATCACCTCACCCAATCCCGAGTGGAGCGTCGGTTCCCCCGATCCCGCCAGCGCTACGTAGTCCGGGGGCCCTGTCTCAGAGAGGCGGTCCCGGAGCTCGGCGAGGACGGGCTGGACCGCAACGTACTCCCTTCGCTCCACGGTCTTGTTGGTCGTGGGTCCAAGTTGGCAGTAGACGCAGTCGTAGGTGCACGTTTTGAACGGCACCAGATCCACGCCCAGAGATCGTCCCAAGCGACGCGAGGGAACAGGACCGTAGACGAGGCTGGGGGCCTCCACGCTCACGACCGTTTCCCGCAGGGAGGGGCGCCGCAGCGTTCATCCCTGCCACAGCACGTCGAGCCGGTCTGCTCCAGCGAGCAGGTCGTGCCGCCGCGTGGGACTTGATCTCCCGAATTGACGAGGATGCCTCCTCCGCCACTGATGACTCGCCGCACCGTGCCCCCACACGCGGGGCATGTGGTGAGCACAGCATCGCTCATCTGCTGTCGTCGTTCGAACCGGTCCCCACAGGCTCCGCATTCATACTCGTACGTTGGCATTGGCTCCCTCCGTGGTAGATGCCCCGGTTGCAGGGTTCAAGGGTCGGAGTTCCGTCTCTCCCCCGCCCCGGTGCTCGTGCCCGTCTCCCTGAGTCACGAACCTTCGTGCTGCGCACAATGCAGTGACTGACTCAGCGAGCTGGCGGAAGAGCGCTCGGTACTCCGGCAGAGCCTCCACGATGGGGATGCCTTGGGAATAGGCCTCGGCAATCCGCCGGTCATCGGGTATCTCCTGAAGAACCGGGATGTGGTGCGCCGCACAGAACGCGTGCACGCGATTATCACCGATTCCGACCCGATTGACCACCACACCCATCGGCAGACCAAGCGCTCCCACCATTTGGACGGCCAGGGTCAGATCGTGGAGGCCGAATGGCGTCGGCTCCGTCACCAGGACTACCGCGTCGGCACCCCGTATCGCGGTGATCACCGGGCATGACGTCCCGGGTGGTGCGTCAAGCAGAGCGACTCCGTCATGTGGGATCCGAGCCTTGACGGCCCGGATGAGCGGAGGAGACATGGCGACACCGACATCGAGATGCCCCCCGACGAGGGTGACCCCTTCTACCTCAGACGTTTCGATGACGCCGATCCTTCGCGCCACCTCCGTGATGGCGCCTCGTGGGCACACTCTGGCGCATCCGCCGCAACTGTGGCACAGCTCTCTGAACACCAAAGGTTTCGTGCCCGGGGCAACGATGGCGTGGTAGACGCAGAAACGGGAGCACTCCCCGCAGGCATCGCACCGTGCCATGTCAACCTGGGGAACGGGAACCGTGATGATCTCCTGCTGCGCGCTATCGGCCCGCAGGAACAGGTGCGCATTGGGCTCCTCGACATCACAATCCAAGAGCCAGACCGGCGCGCCCCATGCCAGGGCAAGGTTGACGGCCACGGTGGTCTTGCCCGTGCCACCTTTACCTGACGCTATTGCTATGATCATCGTATGGTTCGTAGTTTACGGTTCACGGTTTACCACTCTCCGCTTCACTTTTGTGTCTCGGGCGTCGGAGCTCCCGCGCAGCGATCCCGCCTACCAGTGGCCTTCCACATCGGCTCCTTCGGCCTGCGAAAGCGAGCCGGCTTTGAACGCGGCCAGGGCGGCCGCGACTGTTGGCAGGTCGGTGGTGTAGACCTTGATGCCGACGGCTGAAAGGACGCGAAAAGCTTTCGGGCCGCAATGGCCTGTGATGACGGCATCTACCCCGGCGCGAGCGACGTGTTCCGCGGCCTGCACGCCGGCGCCCTGTGCGGCCTGCAGATTCTGTGCGTTATCCAGCAGCGTGAACGCCCCACTCTCCACGTCGTAAATGAGGAACTTGGGAGCCCGGCCGAACCGGCTGTCCAACGCTGCATCCACTGTTTCACCGGAGGTGGTGATGGCAAGTTTCATCGGTCACTCCTGATAGGGGAGCGCGCGGCATCGCAGGGATGCCGCGCGCGATGCGGCTTCGCCTCAAGCGGGCTATTCGGTCTCAGAAACTGTCTCGAGTTCTTCCAGACGCTTCCTCAGGAACTCAAGTTGCGACTGCAACATACCGACTTGGCCTTTGAGGGCCTGCTTCTCAAGCTCGGGGTCCGGCGTCCGGGGAGGCGCCGGAGGCCCGTAGGGCATCGGATACCCAGAGGCCCATCCCGCCATCGGGGGGGCGCCATACCAACCTTCCCTCCCACGGCCCCAACCACCTCGGCCCCGACCGAAGCCTCGTCCAAGCCCTCGGCCGAAGCCCCGACCGAAACCCCGGCCGGCGGCCGGGTTCCCATACCCGGGCACGCTGTTACCCGCGCAGTACCCCGCGCCTCTGCCGGTCATGGGTCCTGCTCCCAACGGCCCAGTGCGATCTCCGCCTGGCACAATACACCTCCTGTGATTCTACTCGCGAGTCATCGGAAGCCCGCATTTCGGGCACCGGCTCTGATTACACGGAACCCCACGTTCATGAGGCTCCTTGTGTCCACATTGCGGGCATACGCAAGAGCCACCAGGGCCGCCAGCGAACTGGCCTCCCATCCGGCCGCGTCCCTGCCCACCCCGGGGGTTGGCCCCCCGCTGATTCATTCCTGCCATGGATCCTCCCTTCAGTCGGGCTCCGGAACGCGCGCGGAGACCATGTCGTCTCCCGCCGCCGCATCCCGGCATGGCATACTCGGCGGCACCCAGCGTGCCGCTCGACCACGCGTCCACGACCGCGACCAATGGCCCGGTCACGAAAGGGTAGACGCGAATACCGTAGGCGACCACCATGGTGCGCAGAGGATATGAGATCGCCCCGCATACCAGGTCAGTGATGGCGAGTTCCGCCAGGCGCATGGCCTTCGTCGCAGGCGAATCGGGCGGCAATGAGGTCCGCTGCTGGTCTCCCATGCGACCGGAGATCACGTTGACAACGCAGATCTGCCCAGCCGTGTCGAAGACCGGCGCGATACGTTCATTCCAGACTGCGAAACCGACTCTCGTCATGGTGGCCCCTTTCCTTTGGCGGGATCATCCTAGCGCATGAAGCGTGCCATGGCCGGATGATCCGGCCTGAAGCGGTATGAAGCCATTGCACAACAACGGATTGCCGGCACTCAGACGAGGTTCGCAATGATGAATAGCAGTCGCAGAGATGCGACTTCGATGGTGCCACGAAGTCGCTACAATGCGACTATTCGCGATTCGAGCGAAGGGTCGACCTGGGAGGGGCCTGGATGCCGAGACGTTTGATCTTCCGGAAGAACGTACTCTTGTGAATCCCGAGTTCTGCCGCTGTGGCAAGGCGGTTGAAACCGTTGCGCTCCAAGGCGCGGCGGATGGTCTGTGCCTCGACCAGATCGCGGGTTGCCCTGATTGACTGCCGTGGCGGAACAACACCGGTTCCCAAGAAGTCGCCCGGGAGGTGGGCGATGTCGATGGGGCCTTGGTTGCACAGGACGAACGCCCGCTCGACAACGTTCTCCAGTTCCCGTACGTTCCCCGGCCAGTCGTGAGCCATGAGGAGCGAAAGCGCCTCGGCAGTCATGCCGGCAATGCTCCTCTGCTGCAGACGGTTGAAGCGGGCGATGAACTGGTCCACCAGGAGCGGAATGTCCTCTTTGCGCCGGCGGAGGGGCGGGAGCTCGATTCGCACGACGTTGACACGGTAGTAGAGGTCTTCCCGGAACGCTCCGGCGCGGACGTCGGCAGCCAGGTCCGCATTCGTCGCGACGATGATGCGGGCGTCCGTGGTCTCGGAACGCGTTGCACCCAGCGGTTCGTACACCCTTTCTTGCAGAACGCGGAGGAGGCGCACCTGGAGCGCGGTGCTGACGTGTCCGATCTCATCCAGGAAGAGTGTCCCTCCCGTCGCCATGGCAAACCGTCCGGGCTTGTTCCTGGTCGCACCCGTGAACGCGCCGGCCTTGTAGCCGAACAGCTCTGACTCCAAGAGGGTATCCGGGAGCGCGCCGCAGTTGACTGCGACGAAGGGACCGTTTCGCCTGGAGCTCAGGGTGTGGATCGTCCGGGCGACGACCTCTTTGCCCGTCCCCGTCTCTCCCAGGATCAACACCGTGCTGGGGCTTGCGGCAACGGCGGGAAGCACCTCGAAGACGCGCTGCATGAGAGGGCTGTGGCTCACCAGATCGCCGATGCGGGTGCGGCCGGCGAGTTCCTCCCGCAACGCTTCGATCTCGCTCAGATCACGGAAGGTCTCAGCGCCGCCGATTACCCTGCCTTCGTCGTTACGAAGCACCGCGGTGGAAACGCTAATCGGGATTCGTTTTCCTTCGGCGTCAATAATGTAGCCCGATTGGCCAATGATGGGCCTGCCGCTCTTCACCGTGCGCCGCAGGGCGCACTCCGACGCGCACATGCTGGAACGGAATACGTCCGCACAAGGCCTGCCGATTGCGTCGCCACGCGGCACGCCAGTGATATCCTCCGCGGCCCGGTTGAACGATGTGACGATCCAATCGGGATCGACGGTGAAAACCCCGTCGGAAATGCTCTGGAGGATGGCCTCGGTGGGTGTCAGAGGCATCGATCGCGTTGGTCGTCGTGGCATTCGGACCTTCTTATTCTGAAGGGGTTTTCCGGCTATCGTCCGCCTGTCTGGGGGCGATGTCGTGCCGTGGCGATGCCACGGCATGGCGTCGGGCCACTTCAATCCCTTCTTCACATGCGTATGGTACCCTCATTCAGGCTCAGCGGATTCCTTGCTTCCTCGGACTTGACGAGACGTCGATGGGCGGCACCGGGGAAGCTGATGGGGCAGTACGCGTGGATCAATGCTTCACTGTTCCGTGCGAGCACACCGAGACCTTTCAACGCCGTTTCGGAATGGCTCTTCTTGGGCCAATCTGAAAGGGACCTCTTCTCTTCCATGTCGAGGCCTCCGTTCTCTCCCTCTCTCCCGCTGCATACGGGCCTGTAGGGGCAAGGCTCTGACCTTGCCCACGGGTGGAGTCGGAGCTCCGCCCCTCCATGGAGTGCGGCGGCGTGCCGCCGCTTCCACCTGTGGGAGCTGAGCTCCCGCCATCCAAGGCGCAGGCACGTCTGCGCACGCCACAGCGTGCCGGGTTCCATTTGTCGGAGGAGATCGTGGGGATTCCGAGGGAACGCCCTCACCGGCGAATCCAGGACCTTTCACGCCGGCGTCGACACGAGACCCGGAGTTCCGGAAGGCATTCCGGCGCATGCCTCCATGGGGGACAGGACTGCGTGCCCCTGCGGGCTCTGGACACGGGACACACTTAACACTGTGGGGGTGAGATGCGGTGGCACTTGCCAGGAGTCCTGTGGCCTTGAAGGCACTTTCATCTCGACGCTGGGAGGTGTGGCTTGATCATCTCAGGCTCGGAGAGGTTGACGAAGCGACGGCGACGATGGAATGG
>JALOPK010000321.1 GCA_025453925.1 Candidatus Eiseniibacteriota bacterium
CCCGCAGGATGGGCAAACCCCGGAGACCGAGAACAGGATCTCGTAAGCGGTGCTTGCACAAGGGATGAGTTCGATGTTCAATGGAGCTCATACGACAACGTCATCCATCCCAAGGGCAGCTCGTGATCGCGATTTCGCTTCAATCAGGCAGCAATGGAAACTGCTTCTACGTCGAGGCGGACGGCACCGCCATTCTGGTGGATGCCGGGATCCCCGGCATCCAGGCCCAATGCCGCCTGGCGAAGCATGGCAGGGACCTCCGTGACGTGGCCGCCGTGCTGCTCTCCCATGACCACATCGATCACGCCCGTCACACCGGCGCGCTCCACAGGAAGTTCAGGTTCCCCGTGTACTGCACCGCCGCCACGATGGCGCGGATGCGTGAGAAGATGGCCGTCGGCACCATCGCCGACCTTCGCGTGTTCACGGCAGGTCAGCGTGTCACCATCGGCAACCTCAACGTCGAGACGATCCCCACTCCGCACGACGGCGCCGACGGCGTTGCGTTCGTGATTCGCGCGGGAGAGGTACGACTCGGGGTGCTGACCGACCTCGGCCACCTGTTCGAGGGCCTGGCCACGACCGTGGCGTCGCTCGACGGCGTGATCCTCGAGAGCAACTACGACCCAGACATGCTGGCCAACGGCCCCTATCCACCCTGGCTTCAAGAGCGAATCAGAGGGCCGCGGGGCCATCTATCCAACGAGGAGAGCGCCACGCTCCTGCGCGCCGCCGATCCTACCCGTCTCCAGTGGGCCTGTCTGGCACATCTCTCGGAGAACAACAATCTCCCGGATCTCGCCCGGGCCACGCATCGCTCGTTGCTGGGGCAGGGTCTTCGCCTGGCCATCGCCAGCAGGCACGAGCCATGCGGTCCGTTCGCGCTCGTCAGCCCATGAACTCCGCCGCGGCGGTCAGCGTGGTCCTCGCGGTGCTCTGCTGCGGGTCGCCGCCCCGTCCTTCCCGCCCCGCGAACGCAAGGCCTGCACCGGCGGACACCGCGCCTCACCCATCGGTGCCGGTCTATGGCTATCGCGTCGTTCGCATGTTTCCTCATGACCGCGAAGCGTTCACGCAGGGGTTCACCTGTGCCAATGGGCTCTTCTACGAAGGCACCGGGCTGGAGGGTCGATCGTCCATTCGGCAGGTTGAGATGGAGACCGGCCGCGTGCTTCGATCGCGCGCACTGGCGTCCCCGTACTTCGGCGAAGGCATTGCCGTCGCCGGCAATCGACTGGTGCAGCTTACGTATACGTCCCGCAGAGGATTCATCTACCGTGCGGACACGTTCGATTCCCTGGGGTCATTCGTTTACCCCACTGAGGGATGGGGCATCACCCACGATGGGCATCGCTTCATCATGAGCGATGGGTCTCCCACGCTCCGCTTCCTCGATGTCGAGTCAATGGCGGTGACCGACAGTCTGCAGGTCACGGATGGCGGACACCCAGTTGTCGGGCTCAATGAACTGGAGTACGTGCAAGGACAGGTCTTCGCCAACCTCTGGCCGTCGTTTATCATCGCACGAATCGATCCACGGACGGGCCGCGTCATGGGTTGGATCGATCTGCGCGGCATCCTGCCAGAAGAGGAACTCGCCCGCGTGGACGTGCTCAACGGCATCGCATTCGACGCTATGGAGAACCGGCTCTTTGTCACGGGCAAACTCTGGCCCGTGGTCTTCGAGATCGAACTGATTCCCCGTCCTTAGACCGGGCCCGATGCCCACCCCGACCTGGTCTCAGGTTCGCCTCATGGAGCTATGGTGAACAGCCTCGTAACCTCCCCGCTCCCCGAGGTGAGCCGCGCCACATACGCCCCGGCATGCCGCCGGTCGAAATAGACGGTTGTAGACCCCCTGGCAACCACGCCGGACAACGGCTCGCCCAGACATCGACCGGCGAGATCGTAGATCCTCAGCCGAACCTGATCGGTCGCCGGCGCTCTCACAGTCAGGCGCGCACCCGCCGGAGCGTGCCCGACGTCGAGCATCAAGAGGCTCCGCGTCGCCGGGCCCGCACCCGCGGCCTCATCAAGCCTGATCAGGCTGAAGCCTTCCAGCGTATCGCCCAGCGTGTCCCAGAACTCCACGACAATGACATGCGTGCCGATATCGAGGCCGGACGTATCCCATACGGCGAGCGTATCATCCCGAACCTCAGACATACTGCCGCCGATCAGGGTTCGTGAGCCGTCCGCGAGCTCGTGGAACACGGTGTAACCGGCCAGATCGACGCTGGTATCCGGGCCGCAATCGACCCACACCGACCCGAGGATCGGTATCTGGGCATCCACGGGAGCGGAGGCCGGACCCGTCACGATCTCATAGCCCACGACAGCACCATCAAATGCGACCGGCAATGAAGAGGTCATGGTCTGCACCATGAACAGCCGCGATTGAGCCTCCGCCCAGTTCTGACCCCAGAGCTGCGCGCACGAGGCCAGTACTACGAACCCCTGATCCCGTGCCAGGACATCGGCCGTCAGCATGGCAAGCGCCGCGACGTTGCCTGACTGACCGTTGGCCTCGAGGTGCCCGCCGGTCCCGTCCAGGTAGTACTGCGTGCCGAAGGCCAGTGACTGATCCATGCTGAGCACCTCTCCCAGAATGCAACTGGAGAAGTACACCTGCGAGGATTCCCAGGGATAGAGGGAGATCGTCGTCACGTCCGTGCTGACGAACCGGAGGGTTCGGTCCTCGAAAGGAAGGGTCACGTCATCGTATTCGGAGCCGTCAACCAGAGTTGAGATCGAATCGACTTCTGCGCCTTCAAAGAAGATGCCACAGGAGCGGATGTGGGAATTCCTGATGGTCACATCGGACCCGCTGCCGGAGAACATGCCCCACCACGGGTAATACACCGAGTCACAGGCAACGCTATACTCCACACCGGCAATGCCCGGCTGCGTGCTGTCGAAGCGCCAATCGTAGACGGGACCCGCGGGCGGAAACGCATAGTCGACCACCGCGCCATCCATCATGCTGCACCACACCAAGACCGTATCGATGCAGCTGAAGGTGCATCGGGCCTTGTCCATCACGACGAACTCGCCCGCCAGATTGACATCGCGGACGTTGACCACCGGTGAACCGAAGAGGCTATAGGTCGTGAAATCCTTGTAGTAGACACCGTCGATGGTCACAGAGGCCGAATCCATGATTCCGAAGCCGTAGGGGTAGCGGTTGGCCGAGACTGAGCCGGCGTTCATGCTGAACCGCGCCGCGCCTCCCGCATAGATGGCGTACTGATAGAGGTAGTGCTGATCGAGCGTCAGTGATGTGTTCGCCATCGAGACGACCGAGTGATCCATGGCCCAGATGTTTCCATCCAGCGTGAAGTCGGCATCGATGGCCTTCACCACGCCATCATTGATGACGAGAATGTCTCCCTGGTGATGCCACGGTCCGGAAACCAGGAGCGTCTCGGCCGGTGCGTCTCCTATCACGAGAAGATCGCGGTCCCCGTCTTGCTCCCGGAGAACGGGACGCCTGAGATGTCGCGCAAGGGGCGTCGTCGAACGCGCGGGCCGGTCCGACGAAACCGCCGGAGGTCTTGCTCCGTCGACGTACGCCCTCCCCGCATCCCTGACCATCGTGCGCACATCGGGGGACAAGAGGGCCAGAACCACACATACAGCGACCGTCATGATGTCACTCCTTGATCCTCGCGGACTACCCGGGCACCAGGCCACACACAGATGCGTCCCGGGACTCACCGTGACAACACCGCGCGTCGACAAAGATGTCACCGGCCAACGCCGCGCGGGACGAGCCGCGCCATCTGACTCAGTGGTCGCAGCGGGCGTCCGCCCGAACCGCCTCCGGTCTATCGCCAAACGGCTGCATGCGGTACACCGGGAATGCGAACTCCGGCGCACGGTATGCGGGGTGACGCGTCGACAGCTCACCTTCGCCCTTGCGGGGCATGGCCGTCCATCGTATCCTCAGGCCGTTCTCACCACACACTTGATTCTCCTCCCGCTGTGGAGTGACCGATGGACTGCCGGAAGCACCAGAACATCACCCGCTGCAACTGCAGCTACGAACCATGCTCGCGTAAGGGCGTCTGCTGCGATTGTATTGCCTACCACCTGAGGATGCGCCAGCTCCCGGCGTGCTGTTTCCCTGACGACGCGGAACGGACGTGGGACCGGTCGTTCGAGTACTTCGCGAGGCTGGTGCAAGAGGGAAGCGTCTAGATCCGGCGTCGGCCTTGCTTTCGTCCACAACCCGATGTGCGGGCGACACTATTCTAATATGAGAATAGTTGGATTTCTGCTCCAGATGGCCATGTGGTTGCCAGTCCATCCCGGCTCGCCGTGTCTTGTCCGCCAACCATGCC
>JALOPK010000322.1 GCA_025453925.1 Candidatus Eiseniibacteriota bacterium
TGAACCCATTGCCGCCAGCCGATCCACGGCTGGAAGATCGGCGTCAGCGTCATGCGCACCGTCAGCCTGCCCGGCGTCACCGCGCGGGACGGCACGCGCACCCGGCAGGCTCCGGGGCGGTCGGCCCGGAGCACGCGTTTGGCCAGCATGCGCGTCTCGTCCTCCGCCGTGGTCCATACCTTGAGCCTCGCCCGGGCCTTGTCGGCACTGCCGGTCCACCAGATGACCAGATCAACGGGAGTCTGCTCCGGCAGATCGAATGAGAAGGAGGCCGTGTCGCCGACTGCGATGCGGGCGCAATCCTCTGGTGAGCCGTCGGGCCTTCCGATCTGACCGAGGGCCTTCGAGGGGGGACGCCCGCCCCACCCGCCCAGGGGCGCTACCCACTCCTCCCCAGGACCGGGACCGCGAACGGCGACGGAGAGGGACGCGGCAGGCATGACTTCTTCGGGCGGACAGGCATCGTGCCGATAGACCGAGCCAGTCTGCCATTCGTTGCACGGAAGCAGGCCGAGATCCCACCAGGCCTCGTGGTCGCCATAGGTGAACCGCAGCCTGGCTGCAAAGCACCCGGAACACGGGCGAGCGAGGCGCCAGAAGGTGGACAGTTCTGCGCCACGCTGGGTCCAGCCCACGAGTTCCAGGGGCGACGGGTCGAAGACGTGACCGGCCTGACATGCGGGGACTCGGTCAAGCGGTTCATGGCGTTCCCGTCTTGTCACGCAGACAGTGGCGGACGGATCGCCGGCGTTCATAACCGGCGCCTCGCCGCTCCCCAGAAGCGACGCCTCCACACGGTAGCTCCCCGAAGGAAGCTTCTCGGGCAGGAGGAGGTCGAGGTGTTCGCGGACCGTACCGCCTGCCGGCCACGCGGTGGTGGGCAGATTGCCGCTCCACGGCTCCCCGGTGAAGGCGGCCTGCGTTGTTCCCGTGCACGTCTGGATCAGCCGGATCCTGGTCCGGAACCGCTCCGTCGGGACTTCGGGCACCTCCCACCCGCACGTGACGCTGAGGCGTCTCATCCGTTCGTCCGTCAGTTCCGGGTGGGCGTTGACGTACCATTCCGCCCCGCTCGGAGGCGGGGGGAAGACGATGGTGTCCGGCTCTGTCTCGACGCCGACGAGCCGAACACAGGTGCTCGAGTCCCCGGCCGGCGGGCCCGTCACCGGAGGACTCGGCATGATGGCCGACGCGCCTGCGGCAGTCAGGTCGAAGACGGTGTACGAACCGATCTGCGTCGCGTGGTGGTGCGCGAACAGGTGCGCGCGCAGGTCCGGCGGCCCTGCCCCGCCACCGGCGAGGACGCAGTACCGCGCTGCCGGCAGGCGGATCACGATGCGCTGGAGATGTTCCACTGACTCGACGATCTCGATCCGGCGGTCGAGGTATGCCCAGAAGCGAGGGAATCGGGGGCGCGTTTCGAAGAAGATGGGCTCATCATCAGCGGTCATGGCCCGAAGCGCCCGGGCGACGTACACGTCATCAGCAAACTCCGGAGGGAACCGGTGGTACTCATTCAGGAGCTGGGCGGACTGGACCAAGAAGAACCCCACGACGCCCACCGCGACCGCGGGCCGGCGCACTCCGCGGCGTGGCAGTCTCCCCAGCAGGTCCCTCAGGCCCATGGCGCCGGCGAGAGCGAAGAAGGGCGCGGCCGGGTAGAACATGAAGAAGTCGTGGATCACCACGGTATTCTGCATCACGACCACCGGCGCTATCCAGAAGGCCATGAGCATGAGGCCGCAGGCGTCCACGGCGCCGTGCGCACGCCGGCGCAGTCGGATCGCCATGCCCAGGGTTCCCGTCAGCGCCAGGAGGGACAGGGCGGGGCTCATGCATCTGTCCGATCGCCCCAGGAGCGTGAGGAGCAGCTCCGGCAGTGTGAATACTTCCTGCGGAGTGTCACCGAAGGCGGTTCGTTCCAGGAACTTGTCGAACAGGAACGCGAGCTGGCGCGGTCCACCGCAAGAGAACGCCCAGGCGACGTGGAGAAGGAAGCCCCCCGTCGTCGCGGCTGCGGCCAGCAGGCCGGCCCTCAGGAGCCCTCGAGGCGTGGGACGCCGAAGCGCGGCGTGAAGGAAGATCGAGGGGCCAATGAAGTGCCCACACCATCCGGATGACACCGCGGCGAGGAAGCTCCCGACCAACGCGAAGACCCAACGGCGCGCACCGGTCGTCACGAACCGCAGGTACGCGAGCAAAGCGGCGACGCTGAAGAACACGCTCAGAATGGTGCCGTCGGCCAGCCGACCATAGTGGGCGCGGATCGGCACGACGGCCAGGCACAGGCCGGCCGCGAGGCCGAAGGCCGGCGAGACCATCGACCGCCCCGCAACGTAGAGCAGCATCACCAGCGCGACCGAGCTGGCTGTCGCGGGCAGTCGCGAGGCGGTCTCCGATTCGCCGAACAGCCTGTACACGCCGGCCATCATGAGGTGCATGAGAGGCGGATTGTCCGTCCGTACGCCGCACTCCTGTCGTATCGGCGCGTCTTCGGCTCGGTCGCCGTAGCAGTTCACGAGGCAGGGGCCGCAGCGTAAAGGACCGAATCGGTCGAGGTTCCTGGCATTGATCGTGTGCTGGCACAGCAGGTAGCCCTGATTGCCGGCCTCCCACGCGGGCTCGGCGATGCGGTAGCAGGTCAGCACGGTCGTGAGCAGCAGAAGGGCTGACGCCCCGGCACACTCCGCGAGATGGTTGGCAGTTCGCCGCACGATCACCATGCGTGGTTCCTTGGTGTCAGGGAGACATCAGAGCCGCACTTCAGCAGGGCGGCAGTTTACGACAAGATGGGCATTTCGGTGAGTCTGTCGAGGGTACCACGCAGCCCAATCTGATCGGTCGGGAGAACCGCGCGTCATTCCCGACCGCGTTGACGGACCGGGGCACTCCTTGCCGGCCGGGCCGGGGAGGCAGCCCGTCGATCGAACGTGGAGTGCGGCGGGCTACACTTCGCCCAAGGCCTCCACGTCAGCGAGATCCTTGATCCTGCCGACCGCACGCTTGTTCCTCACGAACTCCTCACGGCCCATGTACCGGGTTGCTCTCCTCCATACTCGCCGCGCACACTGCCGGCGGCCACCTCGTCCCAGGATACGCCGGAGAGGCCGGTGAGAAGGTCGATCCGAACGGGAGGACAGCCGAGTTGTACGACCCTCCCCGACGCGCTGAAGTCCTCATCTGAGAGACCCATTGACCCGAATCCGAACTCCAGTGGCGCACTCATGACGCGCCGGGCGTTCTCGCGATCCGCGCGAAGGTAGATATCCATGTCGTCGGTGTAGCGCGGCGCTCCGTGGAAGGCCAGCGCGTGGGCGCCCACGATCACGTATTCAACGCCGTGCGAGTTCAACAACGCGAGCAGTTCTCTGAAGTCGGGCTGCGCTTCCATGTGCCATCCTCCGCAAATGATCAACGGCGGCCACACGCTCCTGTGGCGTCCGGGACAACCAGAATTCCAGATTCTCCCTCATCTCGGAGAAACCGCGCAGGTCAGCCTTTCGTACCGCTTTCTCGATCATATCTGCACTCCCATGCGTCCTCGCCGCACGTGGACACCTATCGTGAATCCATGTCAGGCTCGGGCCGGGCCTGACAGAACGAATAACGCCGACTTCCGGCCGGAGAGGCACGTGGCGATAGCCCCGAATCACTGCGCACGAGACGTTCGCCGCGGCGTAGCATATAGGACGTGTCCTATATTAGACATGTCCTATATGAAGGGTGTTCAGTCGGTGGCGTGAACCGGGTCCAGAGGTTCCTTACCAGAGGCCCCACGGATGGTGGGTTCGTTCGGCGCAGAGGGTGTCGGAGACCGGGGCAGTCAGGTCGAAGACGAAATCCAGCGGCGCATCGCCCCACTCTGGACGAGCGTAGGGTTCAGCAACGTGGATCCGGTACACGCCCGGCGAGAGATCCTGGATGCGGTAATCAAGGTCGAACAGGCAGTCGCACCGGCATCCCTGCTCCGCTTCGCTCTCCACGATGGAGATCAGATTGCCAGAGATCTCGACGGAGGCCGCGATCTCACCCGGGCAGCAGTTGAATCCCGCGTTGATGTGCCGAAGTTCAAGGAAATGGTCGGAGCGGTAGGAGACCGCGAGGCAATCCTGCGTCGGGGCAAAGCTGTCATCGGGAGCCGCGTTCCACCCCTTGCATCCCGAGAAACTCGTGAGCTGTCCTGACGGGTAGACGTCTGGCCCGAAAATGGGCTGATCCCAGGGATAGTGGGTCCGCTCTTCACAGTGTCTGCCCGCGCCGGGGCCGCTCAGGTCCAACTCGAAATCCAGCGGCGTGTCATCGGGATGCAGATAGGGCTCGATGACCCG
>JALOPK010000323.1 GCA_025453925.1 Candidatus Eiseniibacteriota bacterium
AGCCTCCCCGGGCTCAAGGTAGACGCTGCCGGCGCCGTGGCCATGGTCGGCGTCCACGTCGGCATTGCACAGCTCACTCTGCGCCGACATTGGCGGACGCCCTTGGGCGTCGCCCCGGCCTCTCTCGCCGGCATGGGAAGCCTCCTGGTCGGCACCCACCTCACGGTTCTACCCGATCACTTCGCGGGCGTCTCGTCCCTTGGCGTCGCCCTTGCCCTCTCCCTTGCCGATGTCCACGACTCCCCGGTGTCCTTCCACCTGCAGACGGTCGGCACTGGCACCGGGCGTCTCTCGGCTGACCCTCGGATCTCCACCCTTCCCCTCGAGCCGCACCGCGTTACCGTGGCGATCGGCTCTGCGGAGGCGGGAACCGATGTCGAACAGGCCTTCGAAGTGTGCGCCACCGTTGACGACATGGACCCTGAGCTGGTTCCTCCGCTGATGTCATCCCTGCGGGAATCCGGTGCGCTGGATGCCTGGTGGTCACCTGCCGTGACCCGGGGCGGTCGCCCCGCCGTCACCCTCCACGCCCTCTGCGCGGCCGAGCGGCTCGCCGCGGTCCGCGGGACGATCCTCCGGGAGTCGACGACGATAGGCCTTCGCTACCACGCGGTGACGCGTCACGTGTTGCCCCGGGCGACCCGTTCGGTCGAGACCGACGCAGGAGTGGTCGCCATCAAGGAATCGACCCTGCCCGACGGAACGGTCAGATGGAAGGCGGAACTGGAAGACTGCCGGCGTGTGGCGCTGGCGGCGGGCCTCACCGTCGCTCAGGTTCGGGAGCTGGTTCGGAAGTCGCTGGACGCACGTAGTACGTCGTAAAACGCAGATCCCCGGGTTCCGGCGTATCGTCCGCGTAGCGGGATCCTCCGACGTACCGATCCTCCAGAGTGTACCACGCGCTCACGGGATCCCCTTCCGGAACCATGGCGATCCGCACGTAGTAGCTCCGGTTCTCCGAATCCCACAACGGGACGAAGGAGAACCCCACGTGCGACCGGTCGCCGGGGCGGGGGTACGGTACCCGCGCGATGGCCAGAGGCTCGGGAATCAGCGGGCTTTCCATGAGCCTAAACTCCAGGATCCGGGGGGGAGAGTGGCGTGCGGGAGTGAAGTAGAGTTCCACCCTGGTCAAGCCCGGCCGCCGGGCGATGAAGGATTGGCCGGCGCTCACGCCGCCCCAGAGCATCGTGCCCTGATCCTGATACGCGTCCACCCCGAGGTTTGGATAGAGCCGGGCGCCGTACGCAGGCTTGATCACGCCAATGAGCGAATAGCCGTTCACACCGAGAATCGCCGCCAGCACGAGCCCCGTGAGGAATGAACGTACCGCCCGCCTGCGTGACGCACCGACGATGGCGGCCAGACCGAGGCCGCCCAGCGGGGCATACCCGGCCACAAGCAGGGCAAGATACCGGCCTTGGGGATCGAACTGAGCCAGATTCCCCTTCACATATCCGGCGAGCCCGATGACGGCGATGGCGGCAAGCAGCGAGCTCCCCCGGGGCACCCGCCGCCGCGCGAAGAGCACGATCCATCCCGCCACGATGCCGACGGTCAGGAGATCGTAAATGTCGATGAGGTGGGCAGGGGCGTAGAGATCGGCCCAGCCGAACCTCGCCCAGAACGAGTTCTTCGTGTGCAGGACGAGCGTTCGAAGTCCCGCCGGAGAGCACATCGCCCGCTCAAGCTTGAGCAGTTGGGCGCCCAGATGGCGGTAGGCAATCATGGAAGGGCCGGGGGCAAGGACGAACATCCATACCATTCCCAACAGCGTGGGAACCGCGACCTGTCCGGCGAGGGACATCCTGCGCCCCTTCTCCCGCCATACCAGATACAAAGCCGGCAGGTAGAGGAACACCAGAGTCCCGCGGAGTGCCACCGAGACGACCAGCAGCACGCCGAGCATCCGCATGGCATGAGGGCTCGCGGAACCGTGCAGATGGATTCGGAGCATGTGGTACGTGGCAAGACTGGCCAGCAAGACGGCCATCGGCAGCGGGTCGATGGCCGCATGGGAGAACAGGAAGGTGGGCGTCAGGCCGAACACGGCCACGGCGAGAAAGGGCGCCAGCAGGGACTCCGGCGTGATGAGTCTCGCGATGCGCCACACGACGACCAAAGTCCCCGCGCCCAGCAGCAGCGAGAGTCCCCTTACGGCCCGAAGGAAGCCTGCGCCACGGAAGCGATCGGCAGGGATGCCTCCTGCGTGCTCGTATCGGGCGATTTCGGCTGACACGCCCCCGAAGGGATTGCCCACGATCTCCGGTTGCCGGTCGGGCGCCGCGGCGAACACCAGCCCCATGAAAGCGAAGTAGAGCGGCGGGTGCAACTTGGCATTGAGGGTCACACCCGGGAAGAGCGGCTGGTCGTTGGGGCTGGGTACCCGGTGGACCGAGGCGACCGCGATGGCCGTGGATACGGTGGAGGGCTCGTCCGGAGTCTCCCAGAGTGGCACCACGCATACATAGGCGGCCCCGAGCGCCAGGAAGGCAACCACTGGCGCGGCGGCAACCGCTGCAGACCGCAGGTCAATCTTCATCCGTGTTCTCCGTCTCACGTTCATGAGGAGCGTGGTAGGTGGCGAATCGTAGGTCACCCGGCCCGTTCAGTCGCGACGTGCCTGGGCAGACGTCCCGTGTGGAACAGAACAGAGACAGCTCTCCGGCGATCGGCCCCTGCGGCTCCACACGAATCACATACTCCCGGTCCCTCGAGAGATGAACCGGGGGAAAGTCGAGGTAGAGGAACCGGCCGTCCCGAATCTCCGATCCATCGAATTCCCGGGACGCGACGGATTCGCGGGTGAGCCGGTCTATGAGCGTCAGGACGATGCTTCCTCGCACGGGCAAACCATGGGTGGCCGGCACGACCCCCACACGGGTAAGCCCGAACCGCTCCGACGTGAACACCTGGCGCTCGCCCCGGCCGACGGCCAGGGAAGGTGTGACCTGGCTCCCCTCGCAGCAAGCTTGGCCCAGCACCAGATCCGAAGGTTCCTCGCCATAGGCGTGCGGCAGCACGATTCCCAGAACGTAGAGTGAGCCGCATGCGCCCAGCAACCATGCCGCCAGCCTGGCAGCCTCTGCGGAGAGATATCCCCGCAGACCCAGCGCCCCCAGGAGAGACAGGGCGGCGATGGCGGGAAAAACATGGCGGCCCTGGGCCTGGCCGGAATGGGGCAGATCACCGACCAGCGCGATGACCGATGCCAGCGCTGCCACTCCCGCGATGCGCACGGGCGCCCCGGCGGCTCGAACGCGCGCGGCCGTCGCGCCAAGCCCCATCGCCAGGGTGACGGAAAGCGACCAGAAGGCCAGGCGAACTCCGTCGTGCACCGGCACGTTCATCCACCCGAATCGGCCCCAGTACGACTCCCAGGCCAGCGGCAGCGTGGCCATGGGTCTAAGCTTGAGGCCCTGCACCTGCATGCGGGCGCCCACCACATGACGCAGACGGTCCATCGCCTCCGGTGCCGCCCCGGCCAGTACCGCGCATGCGAGAGCGCCGGGCAACGCGTACAGAAGGGCGTTGAGAAGCCGGGACCCCGGGCGGAACGAGCCGAGTGCCGGCGCCAGGCAGATGCCCATGGCCACAAGAGGCAGGAGGCTGAACTTGACCGACAGGAGAGCCGGAGCTGCGAGACCGAGTAGAACGAACCGGACCCGCGACGGCGACCGCCAGGCCGCGATCCACAGGACGAGCAGCAGTGCCCCCGCCACCATGGCCATCGAGTCGTTGGAAATGCTGGTGCCGATGAAGAGCACCTGCGGCACCGCCCACAGCATTGCTATGGCGGTTCCCGGCAGGTGGGGATCCGCGGGGAATGCTAAAGTGCACGCGCGGCCGAGCAGCACTCCGCAGACCAAAAGAAACACGAGGCTCACACCCCTGATGCCGCGGGGCAGCGTCGTGTCGCCATAGTTGTAGAAGCGCCAGGCCTCGTCCCAGCAGCTGGCCGCCTCGATAGTCCCGAAGTCGAGCCCCCGCAATCTGCCGAACGCGCGACTGGCGGTCGCCGCGATCACATAGTACAGGGGCGGCTGGGATGACTCGGCCTTCAGGTTCTGTGGAAGCTCCGACTGGCCGTGCGTCAAGGTGTAGAACCCATACTTGCGGACATAGGCAACGTTGGCGAGGTGATACGGTTCATCCGGCGCTTCCCAGAGTGGGACGCTGAAGAGGTAGGCGATGCCCAGCGCCGCGCCGAAGGCGATCTCCGGCCAAATGTGTCGCAGCGTCTCCCGCCAGGACGGGACCGGCATGTTCTCACCGGTTACGGGCGGCCGATGCATTACACCGCGTGCCGCATCAGGGGCTCACGAC
>JALOPK010000324.1 GCA_025453925.1 Candidatus Eiseniibacteriota bacterium
CCTCCGGGCGGTGTCGGCGTCGAGAGAACCTTCGCTGGTCGCCCATGCGAGCGGTATGCTCCAGAAGCTGACACGCCGGTCCGCATAGGGCGATAGACCGGACGTCGGGGACGATTACTTGAAGCGGTAGGTTACTCTTCCCCGCGAAAGATCGTAGGGGGAAAGTTCCACGGTTACCTTGTCGCCCGGGAGGATGCGAATGAAGTGCTTGCGCATCTTGCCTGAGACGTGGGCCAGCACGATATGGCCATTCTCGAGGGTGACGCGGAACATCGCATTGGGCAGGGGCTCGGTCACGGTTCCCTGAACCTCAAGGGTGCCCTGTTTGGCGGGCCGTTTCTCCTGGTCTTCGGTCTTATCGCGACTTCGCCCCGGGGGCATCGGCGTTCTTCGCCTTTTCTGCATAAGTTCAACGCTCCTGACGCGCGGGGGCCTTCACTTCACACGACGAAACGCCGAATTAGTGCCCCAGGGCCCGCATTCGTCAAGGGCCGCAGGTGGCCGGGACAAGGGTCCCCGGCCACCTGCGCGCGCTACGCCTTCCTATGTGCGGCCTGAGGCATTGCCTTCCAGATCCGCAGAGCGAGTATCGTCCCGATGACTGCGAAGGGGATCAAGAACGGTGGCCAGAATGCCCATGACTTCTCGGTCAGGTACCCGAGGCTGATGGCCTGAAAGCCAGTGCCGAGATAGACGAGCCCGTCGATAAGCCCGACGGCGGTCCCTGCGTTTTTCCGACCGCCGAAGTCCATGGTGGCGGTTCCCGAGAGCATCCCGTGCGTCCCGATGACGCAATACGAGACCAGCACCACGGCTGCTCCGAGGAGGACCTTGCGTAGCGCGTCCACCGCCACTCCGGCCACAGGGACCTGCACGGTGAATGTCATCACCAACGCAGCGACCAGCATGAGCGAGTAGAGCAGCGCTGCGACAGGCCCGCGCCGCGATCCGAAGACCTTGTCGGAGATCCAGCCTGCGGTCATCCCTCCGGTCGCGCCGGCGAGGAAGAGCATCGTGCCCCATTGCCTCGTGACCAGAAACGTCGCCTTGTACCCCATCTCGTGCCCATAGATCGGATACCACTGCATGATCCCCTGGCGCAGAATGCCCGTGCAGAACTCGATGGCGCCGATTGTCAGCACGACTGGGTTGGTCACGACCTTCTTCAGGATCACGCGGACCGGATCGGGCGTGTCGTCTTCGCCGGACGAGGCGTCGCCCGTGTCGAAGTTGGCGAAGCCGGCTTCAGCCGGGCGGTCTCGAACGACGAGGTAGATCCACACCGCCGCGGCCAGGAGCAATCCTCCGGGTATCCAGAACACACCAAAGGGCGGGCTGACCACCGCATTGCCGGCGAAGTCCCTCGCGGTATGGATCCCGTCCACGATCCACTGACCAAAATCGTACGCGAAGAAGACGCCGGCCGAGATCAGGATCCCGAAGATCCCGCCGAAAACGCCTCGCTCCTTCACTCCGAACCAGGAGCTGTTCACCTTGACGATGCTCACGGCGCCGAAACTCTGGAAGTACATGTTGAGAGCATACAATAGGATGAACAGGCCCAACAGCCACGTGTGACCGCTCGGGGTGCGAAAGAAGCTGCTCGCGCCGCTCGGCCCAAGCCGGAACACGAGGACCCCAATGAGGATGTTCGACGCGGCCGCACCGATCGTGGAGATCAACATGGCCTTCCGGCCGCCGATCTTGTCGGTGAGCGGTCCATTCAGGAGGAACGCCAAGGCGTAGGTCCACGTGCCGACCGCGAAGATTGTTCCGAACTCATGTTTCGTCATCAGGTCGCCCAGAGCGATCTTGGCGACCGTCAGGTTGTAGCGGCCGAAGTAGAGGAAGGCGTAGCCGATCCCGAGCGGAACCCAGTTCAGGATACGTCGCCTCAGGTACGCCCGGTCGTGGTTGAGCGGATTGCCCGAGAGTCGCGTGAAAATGGCGACACCCACGACGATAAGGAAGAGAGTGACGAGGTTGTTCACCGGTGTTCTCCTTGCGAGCAGCGCGTTTGACAGACGGCGATGGTACTTCTTTCAAGAATCGCAGCCAGGCAGTGTGAACCGGGCCGCGGGTCGCGGACGGGCATCGAGTTCCTCGTGAAACGCCGGCGCACCCCGCCGCGATACCCTCGCGGATCCGATCTGGCCAGTATGCGCGCCATGGCCTTCAGGTGTCCCTGGACCGCTGCCCTTGGCCGGGCATTTGCGCTCTGAGCGTCTCCTCACCCCCGGAGGCGTGCGCGTGCGGCCCACAAGCGGGCACAGACTGCCTCCAGATGCGGCCCGAGCAGTGAGGGATCGAGGGTCTTCTCCGGTTCATTGTCGAACACGCAGTAAGGAACCCGGTGACTCCTCACCAGAAGGTAATCGGGATGGGCCGCAGAGAACTCATCCCACTCACTCTCCTTGTAGAGGTACTCGATCTTCTTGTCCTCGAGTGAATGCTCAAGAATACTGTCTGGTTTGTCGGGATTGCGGCGCCGCCGGTTCTTCCGAAGCGATTCCTCCCAGCTTACCTTGATGTAGATGGTCCCCGCCCGTGAAAGCACGGCGTCCGAGAGGTAGGAGTACGCTTCGCGGAACCCCCCATGCTGCGTTCCCCGGGCAAACTCGAAGACCGCGGTCGTCGAGGCGTGGTAGTTGGGGTTGTCACGGAGGCGTTTGGAGTATGCGAGATTGAGTTTCTCAATGAGGAAGTTCCAGAAGAACTGGTCCTTGAACACGTAGCCGGACCGTGTTTCTCCCTCGTAGGAATACGTCGTGTCGGAGATAAGACGAGGCTTCCCATACCGCTCATAGATATCGTCGTCCTCGAATCGCTCCCAGAGGATTGGAAAGTCATCGAACTCCTCGAACTCACCAATGTGAAACCGCCGGACTCGCTCGTCCAGCGGCGTCTTCTTGAGGTAGTCGATCACCTCCGACTTGCCCGCAGCCGGTCGGCCGTTGAGAATGATGATGTCGAACGTGTCGTGTCCCATGGTGCTCTCACTTCCTCGGTCGGGTGATGCTGCCGCGGGTCCCGCGACGAGCATGCCGCGGGACGGGGGGAACCGATGGCTCTCACCAACGATAATAGACGATGGACCTCGGACATGCAACCAGACCTATCCACCCGCACTGCCGCGGGGAGACCCTTGTCGTCCTGAGATCATAGTCTCCTCACGCCGGGTTGCCCACAGCACTCTCAGGGGCTACATTCGATCGTTCCCGCTGCTGTGAGACCCGGGTGGCGCGCGGCGTCCCGACTGACACGGAAAGGCCTTGTAATGGGTTCTCCACGACGAATGTGCGCCCGCGGCGCATCGCTGATCCTGGCCGGAGCTTTCTTCTTCGGCGGGTGCGGCCCGCGATCCAGGGTATTGACCGTGCTCTACACCAACGACATTCACGCTACCTGCCACCCACTCAAGGCTACCTGGATCGAGGGTTCCCCGCCAGTCGGCGGATTCGTGGCTCTGGAGCGGGAACTGACCCGGGCGAGGGTCCCCGGGCGGGAGACCCTCCTGGTGGATTCCGGCGACCTCCTTTCCGGGGGCCCGCTCGGAGGACTCATCTACGCCGGGGTGAAGGGGGGGCACATGATTCGCTTCCTGCGTGCCCTGAAGTACGATGCCATGGCAGTCGGGAATCACGACTTCGACCATGGAGTGGACAACCTTGCCTCCGCTGCTGAGAGGGCCTCCTTTCCGTTTCTGGCGGCGAACGTGCACGCGCGAGACGGAGGACTTCTCGTTGAACCGGGATGGGTCATCCTTCGCAGGGGAGGGCTCCGGGTCGGCATCATCGGGCTCGTCACCCCGTCGGTGCGCCAACTGGTGTCTCGCAAGACCGCGGCACGCTTCACCGTGGAAGCGCCGGCTGAGGTTGGTGATTCCCTGGCGCGCCTGCTCGATCCCCGGACGGATCTTCTGGTCGTACTCTCGCACTGTGGGCTCGAGACCGATCGCTTCCTGGCTCGCCGCCTCGGCCCCACCGTCGATCTCATCGTGGGCGGTCACAGCCATGATCTGCTGGAGACCCCCGAGCGGCAGAACGAGGTCCTGATCGTTCAGGCGGGGAGCAGGCTGCGGCACCTAGGCCGGCTCGACCTCATCGTGCAGAATGACCGGATAGCGGGCTTTGAGGCCAGCATGACCCTTCTCCGTGACACGGCATCCCCGGGACATGAACCCACGGCGGTTGCCGCCCTGGCGGACTCTCTGGATGCGGTCCTCGAGGCGTCATTCGGCGACACCGTCTGCCGCCTGGAGGCCGCTCTGACACGTTCCTACCACCGCGAAAGCACGTTGGGAAACTGGGTTGCGGATGCGTT
>JALOPK010000325.1 GCA_025453925.1 Candidatus Eiseniibacteriota bacterium
GCGCCTGGAAGTGGGCGGCGAGGTCGTCCAGCGAACCATGGTGCTGGTGCGGTAGGGTCAATCGCTGCCCCCGGTTGGTTCAGTGCCCATCGACGCCGGCGACTTCTCTCAGCGGGGCTGAGGGGGCTCGTCTCCTCAGAATCCTTCTGCCCCATGAGGGGCGCGGCGTTCTTCCGACACTCCCATAGTAACCACGCGGCCTGCTCGAGCCACGCGATTCCCTGCTTGGGCGAGAGAGTGGCGAACTCCGTGTGACCGTCGAAGTCCTCCGGCGAACCGGCAGCGAGACGCGCGGCAAAGGATTGGCCGACGGCGGACTCGGGGTGATCGCTCATCAGCGAGGGCTGGAAGGAAGGGCTTGAGATGGTTCTCCATCGGTCACTCCGGCACATGGGGCCGTGGCAAGAGTGAACACAGCATCGACGATCGAGGAGCGCACATCAACACCCGGCAGGAGCTATGCTCGTGGAGGGACACGGATTCCCCTTACCCGGGCTGCGGTGTGCTTCGCAGGGCCGACGATCAGGGGTTCAGGGTTCCGGCCTCTCTGGCGGTGTCCCGCGGGACCGGAGCAGCAACCACGCGGTTGCGGCCGGTCTGCTTGGCGTGATACAACGCCCGGTCAGCACCGAACAGCAGGTCCTCCGGTGCGGACGCGGAGGTCCTGACCAGTGAGGCGATTCCCGCGCTCACGGTGACGCGCCCTCCGATCGCCGGCTCGGGGTGGGTGATCCCCAACGCCTCCACCCGCTCCCGCATCCGTTCGGCGACGGCCAGAGCGGCATGTTCATCGGTCTCCGGCAGGATCACCGCGAACTCGTCCCCACCGTAACGGGCAACGAGATCGGCTCCACGCGTGACCGTGGTGTCGAGCGTCGTGGCGACGCGCACGAGGCAGTCGTCCCCCCGCAGATGGCCGTTCGTGTCGTTGTACATCTTGAAGAAGTCGATGTCGACGAGAATGAGCGACAGAGGTCCGCCTCCCGACGAGGCGCGCTGCCACTCCCGCGCGAGCACATCATCGAAGAGCCGCCGATTGGCGACGCCTGTCAGGCCGTCCACGGTCACCAATCGCCGCAGCTTGAAGTTGGCCTGCTGCAGCTCCTCCGATCGGTCGACCAACTGGCTCGTGCTTTCGGCCACGATCCTCTCCAGGGTTTGTTGCCTGGCGCGGAGCCGCCGGACCCTCGCCGTATGTGCGACGGCTCCCGCCGCCGCGATGCCCAGGGCGCAGAGCCCGAAGAACGGGTATGTCTCGCAGAAGCGAGGACTCACGGAGAAGCACACCGAGTCACCGACTGCGTTCCAGACACCGTGGTTGTTACAGGCGGTGACACGGAAGCAGTAGGAGCCTTGCGCCAGGCTGGTGTAGTAGGCAGTGCGGCGGGTGCCGGCTTCGACCCATGCATCCTCAAGACCGTCAAGCCGGTGTCGGTAGAAGACCTTCCCGGGGTCGGCGAGGCTCAGCCCGGCATAGTGGAACTCCAGATGGCCCCCATCGGCCTTGAACCGCGGGGGCTGCGCCCGAAACACCATGCCGGGTAGGTCCTCGCCGCCCGCGACGACTCGCTCCAGACGGACCGGGGGAGGGAGCGAATTCCCGGGCATGGCCGCCGGGTCGATCATCACCGCTCCCCTGACCGTAGGGAACCACAACCGTCCATCGGCGGTCCGGCAGCCGCCGGGGCCGTTGCACTCAATGCTCCTCATCCCATCGCTCCTGCCGTAGCGCTCGCAGGGAATCGCCGCCAGCTTCCCCGCAGCATAGGCCGCGAAAGCGCGCTTCTGTGCGGAGAAGATCCCCCTGTTGGAGCTGAGCCACAGCCGGCCGCGCCCATCGTCGAGACACTGGTAGATCACGTTGTCGGGCAGGCCCTGTCTCGTCGCGAACGCGGTGATGGTGTCGCCGGCCAGCCGGTTGAGGCCGCCGCCGAACGTGGTGATCCAGACCAGGCTGTCACCCTCCACGCAGATCGATCGGATGGAGTTGTTCGAGAGGCCCTCTTCCGTGCTGATCCTCACGACGTCATTCCCTTCGATCCGGAGCACGCCATTGCCGTGCGTCCCAATCCACATAACCCCCTCGGGCCCCTCGGCGATTGCGAGAATCATGTCATCCTGCAGCTCGTTCAACTCCCCGACAACCGAGAAACCCGCCCCACCCCACCGATTGAGCCCGCCTCGCTCCGTGCCGATCCAGAGCACGCCTTCGTGGTCGAGGCACAGCGACAGGATCAGGTTCGAGCTGAGCCCGTCGTCGCGGTTGTAGTTGGCAAGCCTTCCGTTCGTGTGACGATAGAGCCCCCCACCGTAGGTGCCGATCCACAGGCTCCCGTCGCGACCGTCGCAGACGCACATCGCCCGTTCGGCCGGACCCACGGGACGAATGTGGCGGAACCCCTCCGGAACCCGCTCGAAGACGTCCATCCCCGCTTCGGTACCGACCCAGATCTTCCCGTCGTCATCCTCACGTACGCACAGCACCCTGTCGCTTGAGAGACCGTCTTCCTCGGTCAACGCGGAGCAGGCGCCTTCCTTCAGCCTCCTCAAGCCATCGCCGTACGTGCCGATCCACAGGAGCCCCTCGCGATCCTCGTGGAGCGCCCAGATCGAGCGTCCGGGATGCGCGAGGGTTCCCGTTACCTGACCGTCGGCGCCGGACAGGCGGAAGAGACCTCCACCGTCCGTTCCCACCCAGATGTTGCCGTCCCGATCGTCCTCCAGCGAGAGTATCGCCCTGCCCGCAAGATCGTCGCTTCCCGCCCGGGTGGTCAGGGCGCCGTCTTGCCATATGCGCACGCCCCCACCGTCCATCCCGATCCAGACCCGGCCGCGCTGGTCCTCGCACAGCGAGAGCACAGCCTGGCTCGGTAACGGGATTGCCGCGTGGTCAGCGAGTGTCGTATCGCCACTGAACGTGTGAAGGCCATTCCCGTGCGTGCCCACCCAGAGCATCCCCTGGGAATCCGCGAGGAGTGAAGTGACCGCCGACCGGCCGATCTGATCGGATGCCGCGGAGGTCTCGCTGCGACCCTCACGGAAGCGAACGAGCCCGTCACGGGTGCCCACCCAGACGTCGCCGGCGAGATCCCCGCAGATCGAGCGCACGAACTCGCCCGGGAGCCCCCCATCCGCTCCCAGGTGCGAGAACTCGCCTTCTCGGAGCAGGACGAGCCCACCCCCCCAGGTGCCTATCCAGAGCACTCCGCGGTCGTCTTCGAACAGACAGGAGACCGCCACTGATTTGAACGCCTGAGTATTCTCGCTGTCGAAACGTACGAATTCGACGCCGTTGTAGCGAACCAGGCCCCCCTCTGTGCCCAGCCACAGGTAACCGTCCCTCGTCTGCAGCACGGACATGACCGTGTTGCACGGAAGGCCGTCTTCGATCAGCCATCCGTCCTGTACGTATTCAGAGATCGACCGATCGCGAGACAGAGCAGCCAGTGGAGACGAGAGGATCTGAAGGAGCACCAATGTGACGGGCAATGCCCGACCCCGCGGCCATTCCGGTCGGCGGCTCACCGTGTCTCGTGGGGCTCCCTGTTCTTCCGATTCATGGGGAGACGGCCAGTGACAGGGCTTCCGTACACCCATCCACCCAGGCTCCTGTTGGCCACCTGCCGTGCAAGGCGGCCGTATGGGTCGGTGCGAGAACGAGCGGCGAGTTGAAGGCAACTTGAACGCGGTGTTTCCGCGCGCCGTCATCCGCGGTCCCTTGGCGTAGCGTGCGACTCGGGCCCGGGCCAGGTTGACAAAACGGCCACCGGCACCGCTCCTTCTCATTGGAGCCATTCCAGGCTCTCCAAGCCCGGCCGGCACTCCCGGGAGGCCGCCTCCAAGGGCGCCATGGCGGACAACGGTCCACACACGCGGCCGAGCGGCTGCTCGGGTCTTGTTCGGCTGTCCCAGGTCCAGTCGCAGGGAGGAAGAACGTGGCACAGGTGCACTTTGTCGAGACGGAAGACCATCACATCAGCCTCGAGGATGCCGCCGTGATGACACGCCGGTACCGGACGAGCAATCCGGACGCGCTCCGGGGCGGGTCAATCGGGAAGACGGCGGTGATGGATCTGCTCAGGCAGGCCGACTGCACGGGGCTCAAGTTCTACTTCGCGAGGAGAGAGGATGGATCGGCGGACGCAGTGTTCGTCGGAGTGGACAAGGCCGGCAACGACATGACAGGTGGCATCATCCTCGAACGATCATATCCCTGCCCTCCCTACTGCGGTGAGCAGAACCCCCTGAACAGCGGCTCGCAGTAGGGCCGGCCCGCCTTGGCCGCCTCGGCTTCCCGGGGTCCACGGACCGCGGTCCGCGGTCAACTCCGTTCACCGGATTGAGGAGAGACGAATGCGCTACCTTCCTTTGCTTCCTGCAGCTCTGCTCCTGTTCCTGACGATGCCCGTTTACGCGGAGTGGGCGCCGGTGAGCGCCGGCAGTCCGCAGGAGGGGCGGGTGGTGGTGGAGGCGGATGCGGGTACGCGGACGGTGCTGTCGCTGGAGTTTCCCGGGTATGAGGTGGAAGAGGTGGAAGCGGGAGGGATGCGGTGTGCGCGGGT
>JALOPK010000045.1 GCA_025453925.1 Candidatus Eiseniibacteriota bacterium
GGGTCCTTCACGCCCGCCCTGCCCCGGCGGACGGCCCTCGCAACCGCGCGGACGGCATCGTCCTGGCCCACGATCCGGGACCGCAGGTGAGCCTCCATGGTCATAAGCCGCTCGGTCTCCTTCAGCTCCATTCGCGCCACGGGTATCCCCGTCCACCGGGAGACGATGTAGGCCACGCCCTCGCGATCGACGGTCACCTTCTCGCTTCTTGCCGCGGCCCGCTGATCTTCCTCCAGGTGGGTAAGGTCTCTCCGAAGCTGTTTCTCGCGGTCGCGCAGCCGGGCGGCCCGCTCGAACTGCTGCTCGCGGATAGCGGTCTCCTTCTCATGGCTCACGACATCGATTTCCTTCTCGATCGCTTCGATCTCGGGATGGACCCGGGAGTCAGCGAGGCGGGCACGGGCGCCGGCCTCATCAACCACGTCGATGGCTTTGTCAGGGAGGAAGCGGTCTGAGATGTAGCGGTCCGACAACTCCACCGCGGCGTCAAGCGCGTCATCAGTGATCACCGCATTGTGGTGTTCCTCATACCCCGGACGCAAGCCGCGCAGAATATGCAGCGTGTCGGCCTTTGAGGGTGGGTCAACGAGAATCCTCTGGAACCGGCGTTCGAGGGCACCGTCTTTCTCGACATACTTCCGGTACTCGTTCAGGGTGGTTGCCCCGATGCACTGGAGTTCGCCGCGGGCGAGGGCGGGTTTGAGCATATTGGAGGCATCGATGGCTCCCTCCGCCCCCCCGGCCCCCACAATGGTGTGGAGCTCGTCGATGAAGACGATGACGTTTCCGCTCTCACGGATCTCATTCATCAGTGCCTTGAGTCGCTCCTCGAACTGACCGCGGTACTTGGTCCCCGCGACGACGGCAGCCAGGTCCAAGGCCAGCACCCGGTGGTTGCGGAGCAAATCGGGGACTTGCCGGGACACGATTCGCTGCGCGAGTCCTTCGACGATCGCCGTCTTCCCGACACCCGGCTCGCCGACCAGAACGGGGTTGTTCTTCTTTCGCCTCCCCAACACCTCGGCAACTCGACTGATCTCCTTCTTCCTCCCCACGATCGGGTCAAGCTTCCGTTCCCGGGCCAGGGCGGTCAGGTCCCTACAGAAATGGTCCAGCGCGGGGGTACGCGACTTGCGGGGTTGAGCAGCCTGGGGACCATCGTCCTTCGGCGGGGTCGCGGCCCCGGCGAGAAGACGCATGGTGACTTTCTTCACTCGGGGATACGTGGCGCCCATACTCACCAGAATCTGCGCCGCGGCACCTTCCCCCTCGCGAATGAGCCCAAGCAGAAGATGCTCGGTGCCGACATAGTTGTGCTCCATGGATCGCGCCTCTTCAGCCGCGAGTTCCAGCACTTTTCGCGCCCGGAGCGTGAGCGGCGCCTCCCCGGACATGAGGGCTCCGCCTTCGCGCGCGACGAATCGCTCGGTCTGATCGCGGAGTTCGTCAAGGTTGACACTGATCTCAGCCAGAATGGCAGCCGCGACGCCGCCGCCTTCGCGAATCAGGCCGAGAAGTATGTGTTCGGTGCCTATGTAGTCGTGATTCAGGCGGGCCGCCTCTTCCTTGGCCAAAAGAAGCACCCTGCGGACGCGTTCTGTGAACCGGTCGAAATGTATCATCGCGCCAATCCTCGTTCAGGCCTACTCTATCAAGATTCGCCGCCGCACGTAAGCGGCACGCATCGCATCCCGCTCCTCCGCCGTGAGACCTTCGCCTTCCCGGCGCTGCACGTGGGCGGGCTGCGCGAGCTGGATCATCTCGTTGAACGCCGACGTATCGACGCCCTGGATGACCCCCAGATCAACACCCAGACGCACGGCGCTGGCCAGTCCCAAGGCTTCGACGGTGGTGAGCAGGCGAGCCGTCCTCAGGAGCCCGAGCGCTCTCCAGATCTTATCTTCAACCTGTGCCTTCGCGTCCCTGACCAGCACCTCACGCGCCTGGTGCTCGTATTGCAAGAGCTGTGCCGTCACCTGATGCACGGTTTCCACGGTCTCTTCCTCGCTCTTCCCAAGCGTCACCTGGTTGGATACCTGGAAGAGATTGCCCACCACTTCGCTCCCTTCGCCCCGGAAACCGCGAACCGCGAGTCCGATCTGGGAGAGCCCGTGCATAACCTTTCCGACTTCCCTTGTGAGCACGAGGCCCGGCAGGTGCACGAGCAGCGATGCCCGGAGTCCGGTGCCGACATTGGTGGGGCACGAAGTGAGATATCCCCACTGCTCCGAGTATGACGGCTCGACGTAGTACTCGAGTTCCGACTCCACCTCCTTGGCGACGCGGAGCGCGTCCCAGAGGTCAAACCCCGGAGCGAATCCCGAGATCCTGAGATGATCCTCTGCGTTGATGAGAACGACTACCCGCTCATCCCTCCGGAATGCCGTGGCCTTGCCCACGAGCCCGGCGGCGGAAGCAGAGTCAGCCAGATGACGCTCGACGAGTATCTCCAGATCCAGGGCGGAGACGTCCGCCAGGCGTAGGAAGTGACACGGCCGCAGACCGGGGAGCGACTGCAACACGGGCAGCACCGTGTCAGCCAGGCGGAGCCGGTCTTCCGGTTTCGCACGGTGGGGAAAGCAATACCCGGACAAGTTTCGGGCGATGCGAGCCCTGGAGGAGATGACCTTGTCGGCGTGGGGACCATCCCCGGCGAGCCATGTGCTTGGCGCCGTCACCATATCGTCGAAGGAGATCATGCCGCGCCTTCCGGGTGATCCGAGGAAGGCACCTTCAGCTCGCGGATTCGATCGCGCAGCCGTGCGGCTTCTTCGTAGGCCTCCTTGGCAACGGCTTCGGCCAGTTGATTGCGCAGTGCCGCCAGCTCCAGTCGGATCGCCTGCTCCGCCGATCGCTCGCCCGGGCCGCGGCCGGTGTGCCGCAATGCACCATGGAGTCTCCTGATCAGAACCGACAGGTCTCTGATGAACGCATGATAGCAGTCTGGACAGCCCAGCTTCCCGGATTCACGGAACTCCGCCAGAGTCAAGCCGCACGACGGGCATGTTGTCTCCTCGGAGCGTCGATCGCCATCCGAGAGCCCCTGTTCCGCCATCCCCGCCACCAGCTTCGAGACACTGAAGTCGCCTTGAGTCGAGGAGGCATCGACCCCAAGCTGCGCGGCACATGCGTTGCAGAGCATGCGCTCTTCGATGCGTCCCCGGGATACTTCGGTGACCCGGATCTCCGCTGGTCGTTGCCCGCAGGAATCACACGGGCGACTCACCTGACACCTCCTCCAACACCCCACCGGCGAGCCTGATGCACAGATCCGCACGACGAGCCAGACCCTCGTCGTGCGTCACGACGATGAGACTCGCATCCCCGGAGCGGACGAGTCCCCACAGCAAGTCCTCCAACGCGGCGGCGTTCTTCGTGTCGAGGTTGCCCGACGGCTCGTCGGCCAGCACCAGATACGGCTCGTTCATGAGGGCCCTGGCCACCGCCACCCTTTGCTGCTCGCCTCCGGAAAGATGCGCAGGCCGGTGAGTCAGGCGGTCGCCCAGCCCAACCGAGTCAAGGAGGAAACGGGCGCGATGCTCAGCCTGCCGCCGCCCCTTGCCTGCGATGAGGCCGGGTATGATGACGTTCTCCAGTGCCGAGAAATCCGGGAGCAGGTGGTGGAACTGAAACACAAACCCGATCGTGCGGGCGCGGAAGGCCGCCCGGGCGCGTTCGGGTAATGCGTGTACGTCCTCACCGTTCACCACCACTCTGCCGCGGTCCGGACGGTCAAGCCCGCCCAGGACTTGCAGAAGCGTGCTCTTCCCCGATCCGGAGGAACCCACCACGCTCACCACGGAACCCCTCTTGACGGACATCTGTGCGCCGGATAGCACATCCAGCCTCCCCTGGCCCGTCTTGAACGACCGCCATATGTTCTCGGCAACCAATGCGTACAAGGATCCTCCTGTGCCCATTCGGTGTTGTTTCCAACGAATTTAGCCAGGTCAGCACGGCCTCACAAGGAGACGCGTGACGTGAAGCTGTATCATGAGTGATGAACGACGGCATCTGGTCGCCGCCGTCGCCGGGCTGGTGGTGGTTGCGCTCGTGTTCGCGGGGATCGTGGTGATGCTCACCCGTTCGGGTCTCGAGCTGGCCGGCGATCCGATGAACCGCCTCCCGTCGGATGAGGCCGAGTGTTACGACATGGTCCGGGCTGCGGCTGAAGCGGTGCGGGGTGGCCGGGCCGCGGATGCTCGCCGCGCCCTGGTGACCGCCGAAGCATTGTCCTGCGGCCCCGATGTGGTGCGTCGAATCGGCCAGGTGTACCGGGAACTGGGCGATTCCCGCGAGGCACTTCGAGTGCTTGAGGCCTGCGCCCCCCGCGGCGGAGACCCTGAGGTGCTGGCGGATGTGGCCGGTGCATGGGCAGATCTCGGAGAGGCTGATTCCGCCCGTGCCGTGCTTGATCGCGCCATCCTGCTTCCCGGCGCCACCCCCCAGGCCGTGCGGTCGCTGGCATGGACCGCCTTGGCGTTGGGGCAGAACACCGCCGGCCGGGGCTTGTTCTCCCGCGCCGTCGCCCTGTTCCCGCACGATCACGAGCTGTGGAGGGCCCTGTCCGAAGTCCTTCTCCAGGAGGGAGACATCGCGGGTTCGATCGACGCCGCGAAACGGGCCGTGAGTCTGGCGCCTTCCTCGGGGAAGGCCCACGTCGCCCTCGGGTGGGCATTTGAAGCGGTGGGCGATGCGGCCCTGGCGCGTGCCGCATTGCAGCAGGCGCTCGCCCTGAGCCCGACCGACAGCTTCATCGTGTTCGAGATCGGCAGGTTTCACCATCGAGCGGGGCGGGACGCCGACGCGCTGCCGTATCTCAACAGGGCCACACAGGCCGTGTCGTGTCCGGTCGAGTGGCTGCTCATGCGCGCGCAGGCGGAGCAGCGGCTGGGTCGATTCGTGCATGCCCGGGGGACTCTGCGGCTGGCGTGCAGCCGGTTCCCCGGCGACTACCGCCCGTTCCTCGATCTGGCCAAGCTTGAGCGGTGGCACGGCGATCGGGCCGAAGCCAGGGCTCTGGTCCGCAAGGCTCGTGCTCTGGCGCCGGAGGAGCCGGCGGTGATACGCTTCGAGGGGATGCTCGGGTGAGTGATGCCTCGGATCGCGCCCCCCGACCGTCCGGATCACTGCTCGACGACCGTTGTGCGAGCGGCCTCCCGCAAATCTGTCGCACGCCGGAACCCACCCACGAAGTCGTCGCGCGACTCAGAACCCTCGTGAAGGAGACCGAGGCGCGCTACGCGTCCCGCCGTCCTCGGTCGGCCATGGAGCCGACGCGCCTTGCCGACCAGTGCTTCGACCATGAGTTGACGACCCCGTACGGCGCGATTCCGCTCTACCGAATGGAGCTTCCGCCGCTCTCGCTCCCCCTCGAGATCCCCCTTGCGCTGGCGGCGGCCTGGGGCGTTGAAAGCACCTGCCCCCGGCCCATGGCCCTGGACATCGAGACCGCGGCAACGGTGGGCGGAGACAGGGATTTGCCATTCGTCATCGGAATGGCCTGGCAGGATGAAGGCGCGCTCGTGCTGCAGCAGCTCATCCTCAGAGGGATGGAAGACGAATCCGCCGCGCTGTGGGCGCTCAAAGGGAGACTGGTGGAATCGTCCCATCTGTTGACCTACAACGGCTCCCGTTTCGACCTGCCGCTCTTGGATCGAAGATCGCGGGCCGTGCTCCAGGAGGCGTTTGATCCAGCGTGCGACGTGGTGGATCTCGAGCCTTTCGCGCGGTCGGTCTTCGGCGCGGACGGCCTGTCCTCGCGGCTGGCGGACCTGGAGGAAAGGGCTGTCTTCGTGGTGCGTCCGGCGTGGACGTGGCACCCTGTTTGGCAGGAATGCTCCGGCCTGTCGTGGCGCCGGAGACGGCATCTGGCCCGGGTCTTGACGAAGAACGGACAGGACACCCTCTCGCTCCTACTGCTGTTCAGGGCGGTGCATGAGATGGTCGCGGATGAATGCGTCGATCCACGGGCTGCATGCTTCATTGCCCGCGCCCTGGAGCCGGTCGACCCCGGGGAGGCCGCCGGCTGGTTTGAGCGCGCGGCCGAGGGGCCGCTGGACGCGGTTCGTCTCAAAGCGGCTCTTGGTGCGTGGCGGCTGCGGGAATCGTCCCGGGATGGGCTGACCCACATCCTCGCCGGGGGAGTGCGCGGCGAGCTGCCTGACGCGTGGCGCGCGGCCGAGCAACTGGGGCTGCGCGCGTGGCGTCTGGGGAACATGGAGGACGCGGTTCGATGGACCGGGGAGGCCCTCCGGCATCACCCTCCCGCCAGCACCAGGTCGAGGATGTGCGCCCGGCTGAATCGGTGGACCGCGCGGCGAGCGAAATGACATCTCCAGCCTCCGCCGTGTACATCCGGACAGTGAGCGCCTACGGGCAGGCCGAACCATCGGTTGGCGCGCTCCTCGAGGAGTCCGGGTATCTTGACGCCATGGCCGAGACGCCCGGCCTGGTGGTAGTGAAGCCCAATCTCATCCATGCCGCCCACCCCGACGAGGCGGCCACCACCCATCCCGAGGTAGTGCGTGGAGTAGTCAAGGCGTTGCAGCGCACCGGACATCCCGTGGTCATCGCGGACAGCTATAGCGGCGCCTTTCCATGGTCCCAACGATTCCTGGAGAGAGTATACCGGGAGACTGGCATGGCGGATGTCGCCCGTTCGAGCGGGTGCGAGCTCTCCATGGATCTCGACTGGGGGATTCGCTCGCTTCGGGACGCCCCCCTCGGCCGGATCGAGACGCTCCGCGTCATCGAACGGGCCGCGTTTATGGTGAACGTGCCCAAACTCAAGACCCACTCGTATACCGGCCTCACCTGCGCGGTGAAAAACCTCTTCGGGGTGGTGCCGGGTCACTTCAAGGTGAGCTACCACGCCCGATTCGCCGAGGAAGACCTCTTCTCCCTCGCGCTCCGCGGACTTGCCCTGTCTTTGCCGGTGATGGTGACCGTGGTGGACGCTGTCACCGCCATGGAGGGCGAGGGGCCCGCTGCGGGCGACCCGCGACCGGTTGGAGCCCTCATGGCTGGGGGAGATCTCCTCGCCGTCGATCGGGTCGCCGCCCGTTTCTGTGGTCTCGACCCTGCTTCCATGATGTGGCTCGGACGGGGCGATGGTACGGTTGTCGGGCCTCAGCCGGAGGAGTTGGTCCCGGGTGGATTACGCCGCGCGACTCCTCACCGGCTCGACATGGGCGTGTTCCGGAGTCCCCTCGTGCGTTCCCTGGCGAGACGTCTGCTGAAGGGGGTGTTCTCGCCCGCGCCGGCCATCGTGCATCGCCGGTGCGTCAGGTGCATCGCGTGCATCGCGGCCTGTCCCGTGGAGGCAATGACCCGTGGGAGGGACTTCCCGAAGGTGGATCGTCGCCGGTGCATCCGATGCTACTGCTGTCACGAGGCCTGCCGGTCGCATGCCATCGTCATCCGGCCGTCGCCGTTGGGGCGGTTCCTCGCGTAGCTCGTCTCGAAAGCATTGTGCATGAAACATCGCGTAGGCTACTTGTCGATGCTGTCATCTCTCAATGGTCCGGACACAAGGTGAGGAACCCATGTTTGCCACGCCGCTGCTGCTGAGCATCCTGCTGACGACCAGCCCTGATCCGTACGCCCAGGCCGTGGTGCCGGTGACGAATCGCGCCCAGATCGAGGCCCTGTTGGCGCTGGGTGTGGAGGTCAAACCGGCCGAATCGCCGTCTCTCGTGCGCCTCATCGGTCGCGCATCCGACCTCGCCCGTGCGGCGGAGGCGGGCTTTCCCGTCCAGGTGGAGATCGCCGATCTCGAGGCATGGGCCAGCTCCCAGATGAGCGGGCGGGGCGATTTCGGCGATTACTACACCTATGCGGAGGCCGTGGACAGGATGAACGAACTGCACGCGCTCCACCCTGACCTGGTCACCGCGCCCCTGAACATCGGCGTCTCCGCACAGGGCAATGTACTGTGGGCCGTGAAGGTCTCCGACAACCCCGCGCAGGATGAGGATGAGCCGGCGATGCTCTTCACCGGTGTCCATCACGCACGTGAGCCCATCGGCTGCACGCTCTGCCTTGACTTCATCGAGTACCTCGCTTCGGGCTACGGTAGCGATCCTCTGTGCACGTTCCTCGTCAATGAGCGTGAGTTCTGGCTCATCCCCGTGGTCAATCCGGATGGTTACCTCTACAACGAGAGCACCAACCCCGATGGCGGCGGGTACTGGCGAAAGAACCGGCGCGTCAACGGCGACGGCTCGTACGGCGTCGACCTCAACAGGAACTACCCGTTCCAGTGGGGATACGACAACAACGGCTCAAGCCCCTCTCCGTCGGACGACACCTACCGCGGCCCGGCCGCAGGCTCCGAGCCGGAGGTGCAGTCCGTCATCACGTTCTGCCGGCAACAGGGGTTCGTGGCCTCCCAGCACTGGCACAGCTACTCGAACTACCTGCTCTATCCGTGGGGCTATGCGGACATCCTCACCCCCGACGACGCCGCATTCGACACCCAGGCCGCCGAAGCGACCGCCGGCATCGGCTACGATACGGGCACCGCCTGGGAGCTGCTGTACAACACCAACGGCGACGCCAATGACTGGGGGTACGGGGACACGTCGAAACCGAAGATCTTCAGTTGCACCGCGGAGGTGGGCGAGTCATTCTGGCAGGAGTCGTCGATCACTGACCATATCGCCGAGGGGCGGCAGATCGAAATCGTTCAGGCGTTGTACGCGGGGCCGCTCCCCGCGCTTGCGGGCATCGCGGTGGACGATGCGCAGGGCAACGGCAACGGCCGGCTTGATCCTGGTGAAGACGCGGCCATTCTCGTGTCTTTGCGCAATGAGGGATTCCACGGCAACGATGGCGTCGATGCCGCGGTGGTCTGCAGTGACCCGTACATCCAGGTCTCGACTACCATGATGACATTCGCCCCGTTCCCCGCTTTGGGCGTCACGGCGGGTGCACCCGCGATAGCCGTCACCGTGGACCCCGACTGCCCCGCCGGGTGGGCGGGGTCGTGCAGCCTTGTGCTGGAGGGTGCATGGATGCGGCCTGATACGGTGGTGGTCCCCATGACCGTGGGGAGGCCCATGGTGCTCGTCGTTGACTCGGACAATGAGCCGACCGAGACCCGGCTGATGGATGCCCTGGCCCGCGCCCCCATCGCGGTGGATACCTGGTATCAGCCCGCTGCGCCGGTGACCCTTGATCTGTTGCGACGCTATCGCGCGGTGATCTGGACTGCCGGCGACCAGAACACGTCGTCAGTTCCCTCCGCCGACCGCCAGGCGCTGAGCGCATACCTCGATCTGGGCGGGGCGTTGCTCCTGTCGGCCGAGAACTACCTCTCGGCGTATGGTTCCGACCCGTTCACGACCGGCTATCTGCATGTCAGCGATTTCACGACCGGCATCGACGTGAACACGGTGAACGGAGTCGCCGGTGACCCCGTCACGGGCGGCATGGCCATGAGCATCTCGTTCCCAGGGGCCCTCAGCGACACGCCCGACGCTATCGTGCCGGATGCGCAGGCTGCAGGCATCCTCCGCGTGAACGGCGGGGCGACCCTCACGGCGCTCCGGTATCCGTCCTCAGGATCTTCCGCCTACCGTGTGATCTTCACCGCCACCCCGTTGGAGGCGCTCGTCCCCGGGCCCACCTCCCTGGAGCTCATGCTGGGCTCGATGGTGGAATGGCTGCTCCAGTCGTCGGATACCGAACCGCCGGCGCCGGTCGCCTCGCTGGATACCCAGGCCGGAGGTGGGGCCGGGCAGGCAATCCTCACGTGGGCGCCGTCGTTCGATGACGTCGGTGTCGCCTACTACCGAGTCTACGAGAGCGAGTTTTCTACGGTGCATGCCCTCCCGGCGCTCCTCGCGGATGTGGTGACGACGACGTCGACCGTCCGCGCCATCGGCCTCCCGGACCCGGGGAAGGCGTTCTGGGCGGTAACAGCGGTTGATGCAGGGGGCAACGAGTCTGCTCCTTCTCCCATGGCGGGAGGGCTCGTGTTCACCTTGGCGCCATAACGCCTTGGCGACTCCGGCCGGGGCCGTCACGCCGGGGCCGGGGCGAGGGAGACTGCATCCTGGATGGCGGTGAATCGGGCGGGGGAATCGGTGCCGTTACGGCCCGTGCGGCTAACGTGGCGGTGGGGCCACCGTGCGCCTGGTGGCCGAGCCATACGCCGGAGCCTCGGGTAGAACGCCCGGGAGGTCATCCGTTCCCCGGCGGAACGGAGACGTGCTACCGCCCCACGGTGGCCCGCCAGAGATCCGACGCCTCGTGAATCAGGTCGATGTCATCGACCTCGATGGGCGAGGTTGAGGAGGTGAAGACCCGCAGCCAGATCCCGTGGTCTGAAGAGCCGGAAGGAAGCAGGATAGTCGTTGAGGCGAAGTCCGCGCCGAGTTCGACGGGCTGCAACGTGAGTTGCTGCGCCGGATCGTCCAGGCCGAACCCCCAGAGATCGAGGTGCAGTGCGCTGTCTGGATCGGTCGCCCGGGCGCGGACGGTGAGCACCAGGGTTCCGGTATCCGGCAGAGGCGGGAGCAGCCGCATGGCCGTCGCGGGGCCCGCTTCGCCGGCCCGCGGGAGCATCATCACCCCTCCCTCAACCACGCAGCCCTCCAATCGCCACTCCGCCGGAGAATCCATGCCGTCGCGAATGAGGGGGGTGTGGGCAGGCGTCGGTCCCTGACATGCCGTCAGCATGCACACGAGCACGGGGATCGGACCTGCAAGACCATGCCGCATCATAGGCTCCCGCGGTGAGTAGAGTACGGGTGTACCGGGTTGTTCGAGGCGTAGGTGGCTCTTACATTGCCCGCAACGCCCTGTCAAGGAGTCAATGTGCGATTTGCCTTCGTGGTCATGCTCACGACCCTGCTGGCACGCTGTGCCGCCCCGCCCCCGCTGGTGATCCTTGCCACGGTCGATGGCCCGCCTGTCTGGCCCACGGGCTATCTCCTCGGCGGCACGGATGGATGGCCGCTGGTGGCGCATTCGGATACGTGCGCGCACCTCTTGGCTTCGTTCCACGAGGGGTTCCACGCGCCGTGGGCCTATCCGCCCTCAGGCGCCGCCCGAGGCCAGGGTTCACTGCTCACTCTGGCCAGGAGGGAAGGATGGGCCACCGGAGTCTTCGCCGCGGCGAGCGACACGCTTCGCCCCGTGTTCGAGCGCCTGGGGAGATGCGCGGAGACCGTCAGCATCCATCCGTCAGGTGACGCCGGATGGGCCTCCGCCCTCGCGGCGGCTCGCCTCTGGGCGGCGACCAACCGCGCACCCCGCTTCGCCGCGGTGCACTTCTCGCTTCAGAACCTTTCCGCCGGTAGCACGGGCGCCGCTGCGCTGGTAGCGTTCTGGAACGCCCTCTCGGCGCTGGTCCGTGACTCCGGTGCCCATTCGGCGTTGGTGGGCGTGTACGTGCGCGACTGGTCGATGCCCCTTGACGCGGAGGGAGGAGCCCGCCTCAGGGTAACCGGCTGGATACCGGGTTCGCCCCCCCCGGGCGGGACGATCCTGTCCACGCTGGATGTCGCGCCCACCGTTGCGGGCGTGCTGGGCCTCCTCTATACGCCGGACTATCCCGGTCAGTCGCTGGCGGTGCATGCATCCGGAATCCGGGTCGAGCCCGTGGTGTTCGCCCGCCAGGGCCACCGCCTGGTCATGGGACAGCGCTGGCTGCTGGTCCTTGACCGACTCCAGGATCCCGCGCTCCCCGACAGGATGCGCCTTTTCGATCTGTGGCGGGGGGAGTTCTCGGCGCGAGGTTCGCGGGAACCCGAGGCTCTGGCGCTACTGCGCGCCATCCCCGGCCGCGGCGAGTCTCCCCTTCAGGAGGGTCAACACCCGGTCCCGTAGGCCGACGTTTCCCTCCAACAGGATCGCGAAGCTTGCGGTGCGTCCATCCTGCAGGGTCATGTAGCCGGCGAGGCAGGTGACGCCGGCAAGCGTGCCGGTCTTCGCCCTCACCCCCTTGTACAGCGGAAGAAGCAAGTCGTAACCGTGATCCCGGAGATGGTGGAGCAGGGCCACGATCTGCCGGGGAGTCAGTCTGTTGGCCCGTGACAGCCCCGACCCCTCCTTCACTTCGAACCCTTCGAATCGGAGTTCATCGGCAAGGAAGGCCCGCACCATGGCGACGCCGTCGGCCATGCCTACGGGCCGGCCGCCGTTCTCCCTCGCCGCCGCGGCCAGCATCAGCATATTGGCGATGACATTGTTCGAATACTCCAGCATCGCCGCCACAACGCCCTCGACTGACTGTTGGCTCTGGTGACGGTAGCGGACCGAGGAGGGCGTGCAGGGCTCGAGCGACGTTGAATCGCCAACGGAGATCCCCCGTTCCCTCAGGATCTCCCTCAGCAGTTCCAGAGCGTACAGCGGTGCGGTCGTGACGCCGTTCCTGATGGGGAGGCGGTGATCGCCCCGTCTCCCCGCCTTCTTGCCCATCTCCCGCGCGATGGGGGTGAGCGGAGTCTCCGGCTCCCCCGATCCGATGGTCCCGTTGGCCCCGATGGACACGGCCACAGTGTTGAAGTTGACGGAGAAGGCCGAGACACCCGCGTCATACGGATTTGCACTCACCCCCAGCCCATCGACCTCCAGCGGCTGGACAAACAACCCACAGTCGGCGGAGAGCCGGGAAACGTCGGTAACGCCGAGAGCCGCCAGCGAATCGGCCGCCCTCCGCAACGACTCGCTGACCAGAAACGGGTCCCCACCACCCACGACGCACAGACCGTGCGACACGGGGTCAAAGACGAAATCCGTCGTCAACCTGGCCTTGGGCCCCAACGCATGAAGCGCGGCCGCAGCCGTGGCCAGTTTCATCACCGATGCCGGCGTACGGAACTCATCGCTGTGCCACGAGAGCAAAACCGTTCCGCTGTCGTCTTCGACATGCACGCCGCCGACACGGACGAGACGCGCGAGCTCGGTTTCAGGCGATGCCGGCGAGGCAGCAAGAATGGCGGCGAGGAGCAGCGTCAAGGAAACAGGTCCAGGTTGTGCTCGGCCCACCTGAAGATGGCTTCCACTCCGTCTTCGACCCCCATCTGCGGGGTCCATCCAAGCACTTCCGTGGCCCGGGCGATGCTGCTGACGTACACCTTCTGGTCTCCCGACCGCCACGGCCCGAACTCGACGGATGCCGGGGGCGTTCCCCGTGATGAGGCCATGTCGAGCACCGCGTGGATGGGCACGGCATTGCCCGGGCCGCCTCCGATGTTGAGGATCATTCCAGGGGAGGCAGGTGCCGCCTCCCTCGCCCGGAGCATCGCCGCAACGAGGTCACTCACATACAGAATGTCACGAACTTGCTTGCCGTCTCCGTACACCCTCACCGGCCGGCCCTTGAGACATGATGCCGCGAAGTGCATGACCCATCCCTGATCCTCGTTGCCGAACTGATGGGGACCATAGATGCAGGACATCCGAAACACGACGCTGGGCACACCGTAGATCCGGGCATAGTCCCGAATGTACTGATCGGCGCACCCCTTGGAACAGCCGTATGGACTGTGAAAATCCAGTGGCGTGCGTTCGTCGAGACCACCGCTCAGGGCGGGGATGATGTAGCGGTCCCCGGCATCCACCACCTCGAGGTGTTCGAGGCCGCCGTACACCTTGTTGGTCGAGGTGAAGATCACGACGGGAACCGGGGTCTGGACACGACAGGCCTCCAGCACATTGAGCGTGCCCAGGGCGTTCACGTCGAAATCCAGCCGGGGGTCGGCGATACTGGTCGTGACGGCGACCTGGGCGGCCAGATGGAACACCGCGTCGACGCCGGACGCTGCCCCGGCCAGCACCCGCGCGTCACGGATGTCCCCGTGGATGAACGTGAACCGAGGAGACCCGAGGCTCCGCAGCCACCGGAGATTGTGTTCCGTCCCACGACGACTGAGATTGTCGACGGCCACAACGTCTTCACCGCGGGCAAGAAGTTCCGCGGTGAGGTTGGCGCCAACGAAACCGGCTCCGCCGGTCACCAGATTCCGCATGGTTTCGTTTCCTCCTATCGGGCCCGCGAGATGCGGATCAATGCCTTCCGGACCCTGCGCAGCCACCCGTGTCGGTGCGGGCGCGGCCCGCGGTGTTCCCACTCCTTGTAGGCCAGCCTGAGCAGATCCTCGAGATCCGAAGCGCTCAGCTCGTCGGTCCGCACCACCGATCGGGAGTACCCGTCGTAGAGTGACCAGTCCTTTGACACCAGGTAGCCTCCCCGGTCCAGCTCGTCGTAGAACGAGGAGCCCGGGAAGGGGGTCGCCAGCGAGAACTGCACCGTATCCGGCGCGAGCTCATGGGCGAGTTCGATGGTGCGCAACGCGGTCTCGCGCGTCTCCCCGGGCAGGCCGAACATGAAGGTCAAGTGCGTGCGAATGCCGAGAGCCTTGCACGCGGCGGCGGCGCTGCGGACTCGGTTCAGATCGAGATGCTTGCCGCATCTCTCGACGATGCGCTGCTCCGCGGATTCCACACCGAACT
>JALOPK010000326.1 GCA_025453925.1 Candidatus Eiseniibacteriota bacterium
CCGATGGCGCAGCATTCGACTATCGTGTCGTCGCCAAGCGCAAGGGGTTTGAGGAGAAGCGGCTGGACGTGTGCGAGGCCGCGAGGACGGACTCGTATCTCTATCCCGAGCTCAGGGAGAAGGAGCGAGCCCGCCGGGCAGCGGAGCGTGCACGGATGGAGGGTGAGTCAGTCGGCGATCGGCAGTAGGCAATCAGCCGGTTCGCGGGGAATCCGCCGGCTGAGGACGGCGCCAGGTGCAGTGACGTCGAGTCCGCCCATCCGTAGGGGAGGGCGTCTCTGCCCTCCCGGAGGTCGTTGCCCTAGGGGAGGGCGTCTCTGCCCTCCCGCATCCCCCCCGGGCGACCAGAGGCGGTCGCCCCTACGGTGAGCTGCTGTTAGTCCGGGTTCGGACGTGAGAAATCGCGTCCCTCCAGCGGGAAAGGGCGCGATGGAGGGCCCCGCTTGGTCCCCTTTGTGAAGGGTGAGGTCAGTTCGGATCGCGAGGCGGACTGTGAGTTCCGAGCGAAGCGAGGAGTGGCGGGAGGGGCGAGCCCCCTACACCTCGAACTCGGATCGGGGGAGTCCTGATTGGCGAATGATCGACTGCAGCGTGCCCACGCGGAGTTCGGCATGGTCCGGAACGGGTACGGTAATCGTGCTGTCTTCGGTCTTCCGCTGCATCACGACGTGACTTCCCCTTCTCCGGACTGCGTTGAAGCCGGGCCGGGCCGGGATCGTGCAGATTCCCTTGCCCGAATGAATGCGCAAGCTACCCAACCGCGACATCGAGTTGGGTCACGTAGACCTCCGCACGCAACCGCTGCTGTACTTCGGGCTCCGAGGCCGTTTCAAAGAACAGCTCGACCGCCTCCCGGAGATTCTCCCGTGCCTCCTCTACCGTATCCCCCTGGCTCGCGATGTCCAGCTCAGGACACAGGGCAACATAGCCGGTCCCCTCTCTTTCGATCACTGCGGTCAGACTTTGCCTCAGCATGTCTCCTCCTTCAGCCAGTGACGCCGGGAAGAACACCGCTGACTCGATCCACAGCCTACTGGCGTGGACCGTCGGGTCATCATTCCCGGCACATGCCACCACAAGACAAGGTAGCCTCCCCATTCTTCACGTCAGAGCGTGGAGGAGCGGAGAAGGCGCGTGGAACGGGGGCAAATGGGTCACCAGAAGAACGCCCGGCAGCGAGGGGATGAGAAGCAAGGTGAGGGAATCGGCTACCCCGCAGTCTGTGGATCGAGCTCTCGTACCGTAGACCGTGACCTGCAAACTGTGCGCGCCTCGCTAAACGAGGAAGGGCGGGAGGTGGCAACGGGCTCCCTTCGGATCAGCCCCCGGCGGCACCACATGTGACCTTCGAAGACGGTGAGTACACCGGGAGGGAGCTCCCGCTGGGCCCCTCGTCGGCAATCTCGACACGCCTCGGGCTCGGCCGGAAGGCGGGGAGGGATTCTGGCCCTGAGCCGGGGTGCGGCGTGAGCGTCGCCCCGATCTCAGAGAACGCCATATCTTCCGGGTTCCCCTTGGCCCCTTTCGCTCTCTCGCTGCATATTGCCGCGCCGTCACGGCAATGGCGCATCTTACCAGCGGTTGCCCCGAGCCCACGGGTTGGAGTCGGGTGACGCCGCGCATCAGCAGGGAGGAGCCTTCCATGTGCACACGGTGTCTGGTGCTCGTCGGCGTGCTTCTGTTTACGATCACGACGGCCTTCGCCGAGATCCCCCAGATGATCAGCTACCAGGGCAAGGTGACGGATGCGGCGGGCACCCCTGTCGCGGACGGCTCCTATTCGATGCAATTCCGGATCTACGATGCGGTCAGTGCGGGTACCCTGAAGTGGGACAGCGGCGCACAGTCTGTCACCGTCGTGGGCGGCATCTTCAGCGTGCTATTGGGGGAGAGTCCGCAGCCGGTGTTCACGCTGGACTTCAGCCAGGACTACTGGCTGGAGATCACGGTCGGCGGCGACCTGCAGAGTCCGCGGGTACGACTGGGGAGCGTGGGCTACGCCTACATGGCGAGCGGTCTGGTGGCGGGAACAGAGGTAAGCGGGGCGGTGACGACCGGGACATCTGCGGCGGTCAAGGGGACGAATACGGCGACATTGGACGTCACCTACGGCGTCATGGGCCAGAGCTCCTCCACCGCCGGCCGCGGGGTCTACGGCGTGGCCACCGCCACGTCCGGCTTCGCCTACGGCGTCGCGGGCGAGAGCGCCTCGACCGCCGGTCTCGGGGTGTACGGCTGGGCCACCGCCACGTCGGGCACCACCTACGGCGTCGCGGGCCAGAGCACCTCCACCGCGGGTTACGGGGTGTACGGCATCGCCTTCGCCCCATGGGGCCTCACCTACGGCGTTGCTGGCGAGAGCTTCTCCACCGCCGGCCGCGGGGTCTACGGCGTTGCCACCGCCACGTCGGGCTCCACCTACGGCGGGCGCTTCGAGAGTTCTTCCACAGGCGGCCGCGGGGTGTACGGTATTGCCACCGCCGGATCGGGCGCCACCTACGGCGTCTATGGCGGTAGCTCCTCCAACGATGGCCACGGGGTGTACGGCGGGGCATTTGCTCCATCGGGTGCCACTTACGGGGTCGCTGGCGAGAGCTTCTCCACCGGGGGCCGCGGGGTGTACGGTGTTGCCGCTGCGTCATCGGGCACCACCTACGGCGTGTATGGCGAGTGCGGTTCGCCGAACGGCTTCGGCGGATACTTCTCCGGCAGGCTGCGGGCCGAGGCCTCGATCAGCGCCGCGGGAACACCCGACCACCATGTGGCCCTGATCCACAACGCTTCCACCGGCACCAGCCCTGACGTCCTCGCCCTCAGGGTCGGCTACACTGGGGACCCAGGGTTCGCCATCAACTACATCACCTTCTTCAAGGGCGACGACACTGCCGTCGGCGCCATCGAAGGCGACGGCGCGGGTGGCGTGACGTTCCTGTCCGGCGGGGGCGACTATGCCGAGTACCTGCCGCGGCGGGATGAGGAGACTCTGGAGCCGGGGGATGTGGTGGGCGTATTCGAGGGCGAAGTGACGAAGCGAACGGAGGGGGCATCGCAGGTGATGGTGGTGAGCACGCGACCCATCGTGTTAGGCAACAATCCGGGAGAAGACAAGACGGAAGGCTACGCGCGAGTGGCGTTCATCGGGCAGGTGGAGGTGAAGGTGCGGGGGCCGGTGGAGGCGGGCGACCTGTTGATGCCATCGGGGCTGGGAGATGGGACAGCGGTGGCGGTGTCAGGGGAGGAGATGAGCGCGGCGCATTTCAGGCAGGTGTTCGGCCAGGCGTGGGAAGGGAGCGGGGACAGCGGAGTGAAGCGGATTCGTGCGGCGGTGGGCCTGCTGCAGCACGACCCCAGCGTCGCGCGCCTGGAGGCGGAGAACAGGGCGCTGCGTGAAACGGTTGAGGCCATTCGTGTGGCGAACACCGATATGCAGACCTCAATTGAAGCGCTTAGAGAGCGCATTTCGACCCTCGAGGAGTCCCCGTAGGCAGGGCAAGGCTCCGCCGTTGTCATGGGCGGAGTCAGAGCTCCGCACGTAGCGACCCCATCAGTCGCTGCATGCGGGTAGGGTTCCACACACGTGGAGTGAGTTGACGAAGAGTCTCATACGACATCGACGATGAATGCAAAGTCCCTGGTGCGCTGGAGACTCTAGTCATCGGGAGGACCCAGGCCGGCCGCGGTCCCGCTGACGGCATGAAGTCCTGGGGACGCGGCGATCTCCCCTGCGTCCGGTATTGATGCGTCCTTGGGCGGACTCGCGATGGCAATCGCATGCCTCCGGTATCCTTGCACCGCAGGGGCTGGAGCTGACCGCTTGCTGACCCCTACCGGGCGGCGTACCTTTCGGCCTCATCCAAACTGGGCGAGGTATGCCCATCGGCTGCCGTCTTTGCACGACAGTTGCCGGGCGTGTCATCAGGTGCACGAGAGGAGTGCCGCCATGGGTCGGTCGCATCGCGTTGTGATGTCCTTCCTGATCCTCCTGATAGCCGTGGCAACGGCGAGCCAGGCCGAGATCCCCCAGATGATCAGCTACCAGGGGAAGGTGACGGATGCGTCGGGAAACCCTGTCGCTGACGGCTCCTACACCATGCGGTTCCGGATCTACGATCAGTTCATCGGAGGGACCCCGCTGTGGGACAGCGGCGCCCAGGGCGTGGATGTCGCGGGCGGCGTCTTCAGCGTCGTGCTGGGCGGCACTGGCTACCCGACCCTTGGGCTGGACTTTGATACGGACTACTGGCTGCTGGTGACCTTCGCGGGAGTGGATCAGAC
>JALOPK010000327.1 GCA_025453925.1 Candidatus Eiseniibacteriota bacterium
GCATAGGGTGAATCGCTGTTGTACACCCCGTTTCCATACGGGGTCCACTGCGCGTGGTAGATGCCGAAGCCCTCGTCCAGCACGTGGTAGAGATACAGGTAGGTCGATGTGTCAGGCCACATCACCGCGTTCTGGGCATCGTCCTCGGCCTCAAAGAAGAACTCGACTACCGAGTTGTGCGCTTGGGCGGGGATCGTGCCCGCGAAAATGCTGCCACCAGCGGGCGCCATGGGAACCTCTGTGACCGCCCCGCCGTCCACGCGATACGCAAGTGTCGCGCTCGCGACGGTGCCATCCATGTCGTAAATCGTCGCGGACACGTTGACGGCATCCGAACTGCCCGGAATGACGATGTCCCGCGTGACGTCCTCGATCAAGGGAGCCAGGGCGTGGAGGTGAATGTCTCCCGAACTCCTTGGCGCGATAGCGTAACCAGCCCCGTTGGGCAGGTCACGAATGTGCCCCGTGATGTCGAACCGAGATCCGTTTGGCGGCCACGAGTACAGGCCGCTGGCAAGCGAATCGCGCAGTGGGTTGTACCAGTCCTCTACCGTGAGTTGGAACCCTGTGTCATCCTGGATCAAGGCCTGATCGCTGGACAGATCGTTGTTGATCATAACCGCGTTCTGGATCGTGACCAGAACCATCTCCCATGGCTCGCCCGATTGGCGGGTGGCGAAGTCCTCGCAGGTCAGGATCTCTGGTTCCGGGAGTGCATCGATCCCCAACACCTCGATAGGCACCAGAGGGTTGGTAAGCAGGATGAGTTCTGTGCCGGAGTTAGCATCACCCGAAGGGTACTCCTCCACGTAGCCTGTGAACCGCACCTTGAACCCGGGTTGGACCGCGGAGAAGTTGGTGCCGCCGACCATGGTGTCGTTCTGGACAACCTGGAGGCCGCTCCACGGGCCACCCTCCGGAGTCGTGATCATCGTTGACCAACGGGCCCCAATCCAGAGGGATCTCGCATCATCGACGACCACACCCACCACGCGAACCGTGTCGGCGTTGAACGCGCTGTCGTCAGACGAGTCGGCGTTCGCCACAGTCTGGATGTCCTGGATAGTGACTTCCGGCCATTGGGCGAAGGCGGGAGTGACGGCCGCGGTGAGCAGAGCCAACAGAACGAGTGAACGCATGGGAACCTCCTCTCTCACGGATCTGCCGTGAGGCTACTTGATGACAAGGAAACGCCCGCGCTGGACGTCTCCGGTTTCCCGATCCTCGACGGTGTAGAGATAGAGCCCGGTGGCAATGGCCTGGTCACTGCTGGAGATCAGATCCCACCCGTGCTCGCCACCGGAGAACACGGCATCGGCCTTCGAATACTCATCGAACCATCGGATGCCGCTGCCATCGTAGGTCTCGGCATCATGATCGAAACTGTCCACCAGGTCGCCGGCGATGGTGAATATCTTCACGCGGCACCTGGCGGGGAGATGGCGGAAGTAGAGCTTGCGCTCGCGTTCAAGACCGCCGTCCCACATCGCGTGAACGACATAGGGATTGGGGTAGACCGTGACCGCCGGCCGGCCTTGGGACGACGCGGATGCGCCGGGGAACGACCGCACGACATTGCTCAGTCTGCTGGACTCGAGGCTGGAGAGGCCGTAGCTGGGATCACCAGTATCATAGGCGGTGACGGCATACGCGTACTGCCAGCCGCTGTGGAGATCGTCATTCTCGAACCGGTAGCGGCAGACGAGCGTGTCAAGCTCACCCGTCTCATCGGGTTCGATGAAGACCGCGGGCTCCGGAAGCCTGGCGAGATCGAACCCGGTGTCATAGCCGATGGCGTCCACCGAGTCATACTCGGCGATGCGGATCATGGAACTCAACAGGTCCCGTCCGGGCAGGTCCTCGTACAGCCGGCTCCGATAGATCCGGTATCCCTCGAAATCCTTCTTGCCGGTAATGAAGTCAATCGACTCCTCGGCCCGGGCATCCCAATAGAGCGTCACCGCGCCGTCTGCCGCGACGACCTTCACCCGTGGGGTCACGGGAGGTGTCGGAAGTATGTACCGGTCGAGCACCCCGTCATCATCCAGATCCTCGTTACGATCCAACACGCCGTTCCCGTTTACGTCCTCTCCTTCATCCAGAATGCCGTTGGCATTCAGGTCCTCCTCCAGAGTATCCAGCACACCGTTGCCGTTGCGGTCTTCCCCGTTGTAGGCGGTCTGGGCCCAATAGGAGTTGGAGTAGAGGTTCCGCTTGGCCAGCTCGGTGTCTTCGGTGTTGGGATCATTACCGTACTTCTTCGCGCACACAACCGCGAAAACGATGTTCATCGAGCTGTCGGGATCGAGCCGCTGGAAGGGCCCGGTACTGATGAGCGTCATCCGGTTTGAGGGGCTTCGGTAGATTGCCTCCAACTGCGCCGGAGTGAGCGGCACCGACATCTTCTCGTACCGCTCGCGGTCGTTCTGGGGCGAAAAGTAGACCGGGTCGCTGGTGTTCCGGAAGGCCCAGACGTGCATGTGCGCGGCACCCTCGTACAGGCTGTCACCGCTTTGGGGCGTGACACCCAGGAGCTTCAGGCCGACGTAGCTCTCGGTGAATCCCGGGTCGCCGTCATAGTCATAGGCATAGGCGATATCGAGGGAATCCACCCAGCCGTTGCCCACGTGCTGGTAGAAAGGTGTGCCGATCCTGGGTGGCGTGATGCTCACGTTCCTGACCACCAGGTCGGCCCAGAGGCCCAGCCAGATGTTGTTGAAAGCCTGGCGGCTGGTGTTCTTGATCGTGTAGTTGAAGATCACGAACGCGTCCGCGAAGGGGTAGTTCCAGGCGTACGTCTGCATGTGGACCGAGACGTTCATCGGGGTGTGGTCGGGGATGGTGATGCTCGTTCCGGGGACCACGGTGTTCGAATCGGTGTAATTCGCAATGAAGTCTTGATGGCTGACGGCCTCGGGATGGTAGTACCGGCTGTCCAGCAGACTCGAGCGTTCGATCAGCACGTCGAGAGGATCCGCGGAGTTGGTGAACTCGAAACCGGCGGCCACATCCGAAAGGTAGGCCACGTCGACCGCACCCGTGGTGACTCTCGTCTGCCCGTCCGGGAGCTTGACCCCGATCCAGAGGCCGCCGTCGAACATGTGCTCGACGTGGGAGCCGACGGGATACTCGCAGGAGGGCTGATCGTCGGGGAACTGCACCTGGAAACCGTCGCCGAACGTGCCGTAGTTGGAGATGGTGAGGTTGATGTTCCCGGTGTTCGAGTACTTGCTGCTGTCGTCGATGGCGTGGAGTGGCCACACCAGGAGCAGGAGGAAGGCCGCACATGTTGCGATGGTCGTTGAGCGCACGCTGCTCTCCCCATTCCCCGTGTGGGTGGTGAGACCGGACCTCAGCCGGAGAGGTATGAGTGAACGACGCAGGATTAGGGCCTGACCGCCCGGTTGTCAAGCCGTTCCCCGAGCCCCCGCGGTTCGTGGTCGACCTGATGCTGGGGAGCTTGGCCCGATGGCTGAGAATCCTCGGGTTCGATACGCAGTTTGGCCCCGACTTCGATGATGACGCACTGATCAGGACTTCCAATGCCACGGGAAGGCTGCTGCTGACCGCGGACCGCGGACTGGTGGCACGACCAGCCGCCCGCAGATCCGTTCAGCTCCCGCCATCGGGCCTCGATCGGCAGTGGACATCGCTGAACCACGCCCTCAGCCTGGGGCAGTGGATCCGGCCTTTCACACGGTGTCAGGTCTGCAATGTCGAGCTGAAGCCCCTCACGCGGGATCGTGCCCGCGAGAGGGTGCCGCCCCACGTCTTCGACTCGAGCCGATCGTTCGCCGAGTGTCCGGCATGCCGCCGGATGTTCTGGCCCGGCACACACCGGGATCTGATTCTGAACCGGCTCGGGCTCCTCCGGGCGCTCCCTGAAAGCCATGCGGACTGGGACCGACCCCACGATGAGGCGGCAATCCCACGTGACGCATCACGCACGATATAGGACCTGTTTCGAGTAGGCAGGGGCCTCCCATGCTCTACGGGTGAACGAGGTTCACCCAAAGCATAGTTGTACCCCTGCCCCTCTCAGAACCGGACAAGCGGCTTTCCCACATCCGGCTCCCCGATCCGTCATTCGGTACGCCTCCGCTCTACGACATGGGTTCAGGTCTTTGCGGATCCTCGGTGTCGGCCAGTTCGCCCAGATCAGTGCTTGACCGAACTGCTCCCAGGTGTACGCCCTGCGCTGGCCCTTGCGGTTGAGCCCTTGCTGCATAGTGCATATCTCGCGGTAGGCGTAGTAGCTTCACCATTCC
>JALOPK010000046.1 GCA_025453925.1 Candidatus Eiseniibacteriota bacterium
GGGGCGAAGAGCAGAATCGAGGACTCCCGCCCGAACTGGAACGTGTACATCACCATGCATGCGCCCATGAGCCCCGTCAGGAATCCAACTCGCGGCCGCACGGCGTACTGCAACGCGAGAAACGGTACGAGCCAGGCGAGCCACTGTGGGTGGAAGTAGGTGGTGGCGAACATCGTGTACAGCACCGTGGCACTCCACCGCCAGACTTCATTGACGCCACGGCGCAGAGGCACCTGAGCGGCAGCCAGGTAGATCAAAAAGAGGGCCAAAGGGAAGAGGTAGATCACGTCAGACTGGAGCAGCGGCACGTACGCCGCGAACAGGAAGACCCGGTGAGGCATGGTGAGCAGGCTCGCCAGTTCGGCACTGTCGCGGAAGGCCGGCAATGAGGAGGACACGAGAAGCTGTATGGAGAGAATCAGCAGGAGGGGCGCCATCAACCAGCCGAGCATGATCCAGCGCTCACGCCCGCTCCGGGGAACCAGCCATAGAAACAGCGGCACGAGCAAGGCCGCGTAGAATCTGGTGACGACGGCGCCCACCAAGGCGACAAGAGCTGCCACCGGCTTGTCGCGGTGCAAGCCCGCCAGGGCGAGCGCGATCAGCAAAATGGGGAAGCTCTCGTAGCGGCCATACAGATGGATGCCGTAGTGCAGAAATGGATTCCTGAGCCTTTAGGTGGTCACCGAACGCCGTCGTAGGGGGGGGATCACCGTTAGGAGCACGGGCAGGGCGCCTAGTTCTGCGACCAGGTTGGATGGCGGGCGAGCATTCTCCACCCGGCCGCGTCGTCGAAGGGATGAATCCAGAGCTCATGGGGAATCAGTCCGGTGAGCCGGAGAACCCCCAGCCAGGCGGCGTGGACCAGGTGAACCAGCGCCTGGTTGTGCTCAATGGGTTGCCCATGATATGCGAGAAGATGGGCGCGCCAGTACACCGCGTAGAGATCGCCATGGAACCCCACCCCCATCAGCACCAGCCGCAACAGGAGCGCCGCGGCGAAAACCGGGCCGCGCGCGGGGATCCTGTTCACCATATCGTACTCGGTGAGAGGGATCCGAAGTCACGCCACAGATTCACGATCCGAACTCCGTTGTAGAGAGCGGTCGCTGCCAGCACCAGCGCCAGTGCCTTCCGAAATCGGGGATGCTGTTGGACAAGAAGTTGTGCGGTGACCGCCATGGGCACAATGGTGAGCATCAGGTGCTTGGTCTGACGCCAGTCGGTCAACGACCCGAGCACCCAGCCCAGAAGCGCCCATGACGCAAGCCAGCGGGTGGGCCCCGACCTCGTGAATCCCCATACCACCCCGCCGATTCCCAAGGCCAGCAGCGGCGGGCTGAGGTTGCGCGCCCACTCAAGCCAGAGCCCGCCTACACCGGGGTACCACCCGGGGCCGTGCGCGCCGAGACTCACGTCCCGGAGGAGAAACCGGTCGCGGAAGTCGTAGTAGAAGTGATCGCGAAGAAAGGTCGACCAATCGACCGAGGCGCCATACGCCCACCAGACGGCAGTCCCCGCCACGACACCCCACAGCCATGGATCCAGGAAGAGGCGGCGGATACCTCGTACTCCGCAACCCGCCACGCGCCACGCGGCGTAGGCCACGGGGATGTAGAGCATCTTCTGGTTGACCAGCGCCAACAGGACTCCCGCAAGAAACCGCACGCTGGAGGGCGCAGGTCTCAAGACCAGGAGCGCCCCTAGAGCAAGCAAAGCGGTGCTGGGGGTCGTAAACCCGGCATACCCCATGCGCACGAACACCTCGGGAATCAGAAGATACGAAAGGCCACCCACGAGCACCGTGGCTGGGCTGGCTCCGAGATGCCGCGCGACGTCCGCAATCAAGACCGGTGCGATGATCGCGTAGAACGACGTCAGTGCCCGTATTCCCGCCACCAGCTCCGGGTGAAGCTCAAAACTCTCGATATCGCTTCGCCGGAATCTCCTCACGGCCCATGGTGGCTCTCCGAGCAACTCGACGATTCGTCCACTCTGCCAGTAGAATTGCGCCTGTTCGAGGCGATCCATCAACAGCAGGACGAATCCCGCCTGCAGATGAAGCAGTGGCGGTTTCGAGAAGATGTAGGCGAAGTGCGTCTCGGTGCCGTAGGGCTTTCCGTGCTGCACGTAGCCATAGACCGGGTTGGCGATGACCATATCCTGGTCCTGCTGGGGCGGAACCACCCACCGCGCCGAGCTGAAGGCGAGCACACTCGCAGCGACGATGAGTACGGTCCGCCACATGCCTGAGGACTCGACCGACCGCCGTAGAAGGCGCGGGAGTTCGAGAAGGTGATGCCGACGGGTCATCCAGGCCACAACAAGAAGTGCCCAGAGGAACCCCCATGCATGCGCGGCGGTGAGGTGAACCCCTCCGAGGCGGGCCAGGAACAGACCGGCCACGAGGATACCGGAGCTGGTTGCCCCGGTCATCGCCCAGTAGCTCCAGCCGAGGCCGTCCCGTGGCCTGATGAACAGGATCCCCGGAAATGCCAGAATCATGAACGGAATGAGGATCATCGACGTGGGCCCGAAGGGTGCCATCCCGGCGCTGAGTTGGGCGGCTGCCAGCGGGGCGCAGCTCAAGGCGCCGGCGCGGATCAGGTTGCGCATGTGCGGCGATCAATCGGGGGAGATCAGCGCGTCAACGAACTCCTCGGGGTGGAAGACCTCAATGTCATCCATGCCTTCGCCGACGCCCAGCCATCGTACGGGAAGCCCGAGGTCTCGCGACAGAGGGAGCACCACACCCCCGCGGGCGGTCCCGTCCAGTTTCGCCACCACAATACCGGTCACTTCCAGGGCCTGGTGGAATTCACGGGCCTGGGCGATGGCGTTCTGCCCCATGGTGGCATCGACCACCAGCAACACCTCGTGCGGCGCCCCGGAGTGTGCCTTTCCGATGACCCGACGGATCTTAATCAGCTCCTGCATCAGGTTGACCTTGGTGTGGAGCCTTCCCGCCGTGTCCAGGATGACGACATCGTGGCCGCGCGCTCTTGCTGCCGTCACCGCATCATACGCCACGCTGGCAGGGTCGGCCCCGGGTCTCTGGGCCAGGAGATCGGCCCCGGTTCGCCCCGCCCATGCCGCCAGCTGCTCGACGGCGGCTGCGCGGAACGTGTCTGCGGCGCCAAGGAGTACGCGTTGTCCGGACTGCACGTAGCGGTGGGCGAGCTTGGCGATGGTTGTGGTCTTGCCGCCGCCATTGACTCCCACGACCAGAATCACAAGGGGGTGGATGACTGGTGTCGCCGGCACCGGGACTGGCGGCACGGACGCAAGGATACCCACCATTCGCTCCCGCACCACGCTCATCAGGGAATCCCAGTCGGCGCCAGGGTGCGACGCGAGGTAGGAGTGAAGATCGGCCCGAATAGCTCGGGCCGATTCGCCACCGATGTCCGCTTGAATGAGAAGCTCCTCGATCTCATCGAGAAGTTCCTCAGATTCCCCGGAACGTGACGAGCGCAGAACCTGGAGCCCCTGACCTAGGAGCAGGCGGGTCTTGGAGAGCCCCACCTTGAGACGTTGAAACGGATTCATGCCTATGAGCCTCAGCTTGGGTGTAATCGCACAAGGTGGCATGCCTGCCCGCGAAGGGCAAGCATGCTCGCCATCTCCGCGGCGGCAGTCGCGGAAGGAGTCCCGCCCGACGCGTTCCATAACCCGCGCCTCCCGGCCGCGTCGATTCACCGCGAAGTGTTGGGGGTGCGGCCCAGGCCCCTCTCAGAGAATTGCGCGACTCGCCTCGTTTCCTCGCCTCTGCGAACCCATTCAGCCTCGTCGCGCGTACACCGCCTTCCTGCGTCCCACGGAACGGGTTCAAGGAGCCCGTCGCCATGTCGTCGCCACGCGGCGAAGACCTTGCAGGAAGGCCTGACCATCCAAGCAATCGTGTGAATGATGAGGCCTTCCTGCTTGACTCCCGCACAACACGAGACAATATTGTCAAGTAGAGCCCATTCCCGAGCATGTTACTATGCCGGGGAACTGTACGGCATACGCAATCCAGAGTCCCAGTGCAATCGTTTGTGGTCCCCCGCGTCGAGTGCACTGCTGCACAGGAGGTAATCCAATGGAAAAGACACTCGTTCAGATGACGGCAGAAATCGTGGCCGCCCAGGCAGGCTCCGGCCGAGTATCTCCGGATGAACTCGCAGTATCCATTCATCAGGTATACGATGCACTGGTAGAAATACACGACAAAGAACAATGTGCGAGGACTGAGCCAGAAGGAGAGATCACGGGACTCCCCCACCTGCGCGGGAATCCCCAGAAGTCGGTGACACGAACGATGGTTATCTGTCTCGAATGCGGGATGAAGTTCAAGCAGCTCACCACGCGACACCTTGTTACCCACGGACTCAACCCGATGGAGTATCGTGCGAAATGGGGATTCTCGAAGCGCCAGCCGCTTGTTGCCCGACAGTTGTCCGCGCAGCGTCGAAGGACCGCATTGGACAATCAACTGGGCGAGCGTCTGGCCGCCGCCCGCCGCCGGAAGCTCGCAGAGCAGGTCTGAGCGCCAACTGCCACAATCCCCGTGGCATCCGACCGCCGCTGCCTCTCACGCACTGGTGTCGATCGATCGGTGAGCTGTCGCGACAACATTCACGCTCTTGGCGCCGTGCCGCTGGCTTCTCCCGCCGGTCTCGGTGCGTCAACGCACGTGCGCCATTGGGCGGGCACCCACGGGAAAGACGCCCGATCTTCACGGAAGACATCCGAGCTTCCCTGAGACTATGGGTGCACATGAACGGAATCCGACGTGCAGAGTACGCCGCTGGCTGACGCCCACTGTCATCTGGATCAACTCGCCGATCCGGATGCCGACATCCAGGCCGCGCTCACCGCAGGCGTGACGCGGATGCTCTCGTGCAGCGAAGACCCGGACTCGATGCGGGCGACGCTCGAGTTATCGGGTCGATATCCCGGGGTTGTCCTGCCCGGGCTGGGTCTTCATCCGGCCGTCGCCGTTCATCTGGACGATGGCGCCGTGGACGCGAGCTTGTCTTTCCTCCAGGATCGTCTTGACTCTGCCGCCTTCGTCGGCGAAGTCGGACTTGACTATCTCCACGCCGGAACCCAGCTGGAGAGAGACCGGCAGAACGTGATTCTCAAGGAACTACTTGGCCTCGCCGCCAGAGCACGCCTGCCTGTCTGCCTCCACTCCCGCCGGGCCGAGCGCGAGGTTCTTGAGGTGGCGGTGGTGTCGTGCGAAGAGTCAGGGTTGCCCGTGCTCCTCCACTGGTTCACCCATTCCGTGAAGCTGGCCCGCAGGGCATCTTCCGTTCCGCTGATATACATGTCGGCCGGTCCTTCCGTCCTGCACAATCCGGCAGCAATGGCGGTCGCCGCGGCCATTGCCGCGGAGCGCCTTTTGGTCGAGACCGACGCGCCTGTGCCGTTTGGAGGCGAGTCTGCGAGACCGGCGTGGATCCCCCGGGTCGTCCAGGCCATTGCGTGTGCGCGGGGCCTCCCGGAAGGAGAACTGCGCAGTATGCTTGACCAGAACCTGGAGCGGTTCCTCTATTCATCGAGATCATGGTCCCCACACCCGCCCTCCGGGAGTACGCATGAAATGCCGGCCAGATTCGCCTGACCCGAGAGCGCAGTGCGGCAGCGCTCTCACCCTTACGGCCACAAGGGCGTTCTTCCCGGCGCGGCATGAACTCCGCCTTCTTCGGGCCGCCTGTGCCGCGTGGCGGCAATCGCCCCGAGGTGTCGCGGTGGAGATTCTCCGCTATCGGCCGCACGCCCGGCATGGGTTCCGCCACGTCACTGCATTCGCGGTCATGTCAGACGACTGGCCCGGCATGGGAGAAGCCTGCCTGGGTGTTGTCCATGAACGGAGCTGGAACGTCCACTTCGCCCATGGACTCGTCCTCCGCGAACGGGGCGTGGAAATCGGCGTCTTTGTCATGGCGCTGTGCCTGGCGACCGACGAGGAAGTCCGGCGCCTTGACGATGAACTTGAGGACATCACCGAACAGCTCCGCAGACTCGGCATCGGACGGCGGGCGAAGATGATTCTGCTGGCCCGCGAGGCGAAGAAGCTCAAAGCGCTCACGCGCGTCATCGAAGAACTCGCGCATGTCTGCTCCGATCAGGAGCTGCAGGATATCACCGCTCCGCTCGGCGAATGTGCCAAGTTCTTCGGGGGGCGTTCCGACGAGTACCTCGCCGCATGGCCGCCGGAAGAACTCGCTCATCAGGTGGTGGCGAACTATCGTCTCCTCCAGAAGGTGCGGGGATCGGGTGGACTTGGGCTCGTCGTTGTCGAATCTCGCCGCGCTGCCCGGGAGACCCGCACATGTCTCACCATCGTTGGACTCCGGCGTGACGTGTCGGTCGAGGAGTGTCTACGGGTGGTGGGAGACACGCTGGGGTTCTATGAGCAGTACCATCTGATGGACTTCGCCACGAGAGACGGGCTCGTCCTCATTCGACTCGAGATCGGCCCGGGCGAAGGCCGACGCCTGTCCAGTCTGCAGCATACCCAACTGGAGCGCAAGCTGAGCGAACTGATTTCGGGGAGAAGAGCCGCGTGGGCGTACCGGATCGAATCGCGGGGAGGGTTCGAGCAGTATGCCCGCGCCATCATACCGCTACTGATGAAAGAGCAAGGAACCAGTGGTCTCACCCAGGTATACATGGCCCTCACCTCCCGGGAAGCCACGTCAGCCGGGTTCAAGCTCATTTTCGTCTATGCAGCATCCTTGGCCGATATCCGGCCCGCCCATCGGTTCCCCGAACTCCTCCAGAGCATCCCGGGTGTCAGCATCGACTCTGTCGTGCCGGCGCGGACAGTCGGCGCCCAGCGTTTCTTCATCATGAACATCACCGTTGATCTGGGGCAGTTTGACGACACCGAAGGCGTTTACGTCGCGATCAAGGAGAGGATTCGAGAGGTATTCCCGGCCTTCAGGGATTTCGACGAGGGCATGCGCCGGCTGGAGACTACCCGTCTGAAAGACATCGAGAAGGCGTTTCCCGAACGGCACCAGCCCTTGGCTGCGAAAGTGTTCTACTCCTGGGACGAGTTTTCACGCCTCGGCATGCGCCATGAAGAAATGCTCATACTCATAGGCCTGGCGCTCGATGCTGTTGAGCGGTTCGGCGCCCCTAGCGAGCCGGGTCAGCACCCGGTGGTTGCCCATGAGATCGTCCGGAATGCCGAGGGCCTGCCCGCCACCACGTTGATCGCCGTGGCCTCGGAGCCGGGCTACGGCATACCGGCATGCGTCTCGCGACTTCAGGTGCGGGCCGAAGTCACCGTCAGCCAAATGCGCTATGGCGATGCGGATCTCATGCTCTGCCGCGTCGTCGGTCAGGGCGGGGCTCCCCTCGACCTCGCGGCGGTTCGAGAGGTCGTCGCCCGGCTTGGGGAGGGCGCCGCTGCGTAGCCGAGCGACCGGTCCGGCCCGGTGGCGGTTCGACTGGTATCTTCAACGGGCATCGGGCGGCGCGCCGCCGGCGTACATCAATCTGGAGCCCACGAACCGGTGCAATCTCTCCTGCAAGTGGTGCGTATCGTCAGGAGCCCGGGAGGGTGGGCTCCTCGATCTTGCCATCGCCGACGGCATCATTCAGCAAGCCGTGGAGAGTGGCGTGGGCGAGGTCAGGTTCTTTCTCGCCGGAGAACCGCTTCTCCACCCGCGAATCGGTGAACTGGTTGCCCGGGCCTCTTCCCGGGGTCTACGCTCAGTCATCCACACCAACGCCATGCTGTTGACCGCCGATCGCTCACGGGCTTTGATCGAGGCCGGCCTGGGGGAGATATCTCTCAGCATCAATGGCATCGACGAGGCCACGGTGCGCGAGGCTCAGAAAGGCGCGGATCTCGCCAACATGGCCGAGCACGTCCGCGGATTCCTGGCAGCTCGGCGTGCGGCGGGCAGGAACACTCCTCGCGTGATTCTGCAGATCATCCAATCCCCTCTGGAAATGGCAACCCCCCTCCCGCTTCACCGCCTCCACATGCTATTCGGGAGCCCCGGGCCGGATCGTGTGCTCCGGCTTGCGCCTCATGGCTGGGGCGGACAGCTTGACAGCTCTGATGTCGTGATCAGGGGTACCCGCTACCATGCGTGCCAGCCATTGTGGCAGGGGATGAGCGTCGGCTGGGACGGTAGGGTGTTCCTCTGTTGCGCCGATCTCAACGGCACCCAGCCGGTCGGCGATCTTACCCGGCGGCGCGCGCGGCGCCTGGTCGCGACCAACCAGCGTGCCGACCTGCCCCTCTGCGCGTCCTGCGATGCGGTATGGTGGAAGAGCCACCCGCTGGTGCACGACATCCGGCGGGGATTCTGGCGCCTGATGGGTGCGCCGGCTCGAAGGGTTCGGCTTCGCACAGGAAAGAGGTAGCGAACGTGGGACAACTCAATCCACGACTTCATCGACGTCAACCGGGGGCGGGGTGCCTTCTGCTCCTCATGGCCGCCATGCTCACGGGCGGATGTTCGGACAACCCGCGCAGGCTACTCATTATCGGGCTGGACGCCGCAAACTGGCAGTCCATGGACGAGATCGTCGCCGCAGGAGATCTCCCCAACCTGACGCGGTTGATCAAAGGGGGCGTTACAGGATCCCTGGCCACCTTCGTACCCACGGCCTCCCCCGCCATCTGGACCACCATCGCCACGGGACAGCCTCCCGACAAGCACGGCATCTCCTTTCGCCTCCTTCGCCTGGATGAGGGGGGTGAGCACGAGATGCTGGCAGCCCTCTCGTCGGACGAGCGCACGGCGCCGGCGCTCTGGAACCGCTTCACCGATTCCGGCATACGATCTGCCTTCGTTGCCTGGTGGGCCACCTGGCCCGCCGAGCCCATCGACGGATTCATGGTGAGCGACAAGGTCTACGACGCCCAGGCCGGCCGGCGCACGTTCCCCGAAGACCTCCGCGGTGAACTCGAGCACGCCGGCGTTTTCGACGGTGCGCTCCCACCGGAACAGGACGCGATGATCAGAGAGGTTGAGGCGCAGTTCAAGGCCTGGCGACGTCGGGTCGAGGAAGGAGTCGTCCAGTGGCACGGTGTCGCGCCCGATGTGAACGACTACCTCGACGACCTTGCCGAACGGATCCGGGTGTACCGTCGCATCATGACCATGGACTATGCCACTGAGCGCATGACACACTACCTGCTGGATCGAGATCCATCCCTCCGGGTGGTGGCCCCTTACTTCTGGTATCTGGACGTGTGCCAGCATCTGCTCTGGAAGTACTGGAGGCCTGCGGATTTCACCGTTGATCCCGAGGAGCAAAGGATCTTCGCCCCCCTTGTGCCTGAGTACTATCGGTTCATGGACGGCGTTGTCGGGCGCCTGTGCAAGCATGTTCATGCCGCGGACGTGGTAATCGTGTCGGACCACGGCATGGAAAGCAGTACGTCCGAGCGCTGCATCAATGACCTCTTTGACGTGGAAGGTCTCCTTCAAGACATGAACTGGCTCGTGCGGCAGGCGGATGGTGCGCCCGACCTGGCACGCTCGCGAGCCTACGTTCACGCGGAGTCGCGCCAACTCCGGCTGATCAATCTCTCCACCGCCGGTCGTGACTCACCAGGGGCGGTGCCGGAACCGGAAGCGGAGAAGGGAATCGCCGCACTTGCCGGGGAGCTTGCCGCCTTGCGCACCATCCCGACGGGCGTCCCGGTCTTCCGGGACGTGCGTGTGCTGGCGGATGGGGAGAGAAGCTACCGCGCGGGAGAGTTCGTCGTGTACGTGTTCGCCCAGGCGGATCTCGCCGTGGCCATCAACATGCACGCCCCGCTCACCGACACCCTCGAGGTGGGGGGAAGACGATTCCCGCTCAGCCGGTGGAACCGGTGGAATCCCGGTGCGTCTGGCCAGCATACTGAAGGTCCTCCCGGTATCGTTATCCTGAACGGCAGGCCGTTCAAGCGCGGCATGCGCATCACGGGGGCGCGAGTACACGACATCGCTCCGACCGTGCTTGCCGCGCTCGGACTGCCGGTGGCGGAGGACCTGGAGGGAAAGATGCTCGAAGACGCGTTCTCAGCGGATTTTCTCCGGGAGCATCCGCCGGTCATGGTGCCCAGCTATGGAGTCCGACCGCGGCCCGCTCGGGCGGGTGAGGACAGCGGCACGGGCGACTCGGCCGTGCTCGATCAACTGCGCGCCCTCGGATACATCAGGTGATTCGTCGCCGGGACCTTGCTGCCGCAGCGTTCCGGCAGCTTCTGGCGAGCGCGCGCGCACATCGCGCTGGATCACGGCTCACGCCGTTGGGACCACCGCTGTCGTTGGCTGTCGGCGTGACCGGCCGGTGCACCTACCGCTGTGTGCACTGCGGCATCTGGCGCGATTCCTACGAGGAGTATGATCTCCGGGCGTGGTCCGGGGTATTCGACCAGTTGGCGGAATGGATGGGGCCCGCGCATCTCGCCATCGCCGGCGGGGAGCCGTTTCTCCGGTCCGACCTGGGAGAACTCGTGGCTGCCGCGGCTGATCGCGGGCTGCTGCCCTCGCTGGTGACCAACGGCGCACCCCCGGTGGATCCTGCCCGGATCGCGGCGTGGCCCCTGGTGTCGCTCACCCTCTCCATCGACTCCCTGAGCCCCGGGCCCCATGACGCCCTGCACCGGGCTCAGGGGGCGCATGCGCGAGTGGTCGCCTTGACCATGCGGCTGTGCGAAATGGGCCTCGCGCCTCGGCTCAGGGTGGCCGCCGTGCTGACGCGCCTGAATTTCGACGAGATCGTTCCCTTGGCGGAGTGGACCGCCTCCCAGGGAATCGGAGGGTTCTCCGTGCAACCGTTGGGAGAGCCCTTCGGCACAGGGCACGATCCGGCGTGGTACCGCACGCTGGGTCTGGGTGTGGCCCCCGATCAAGTCGCCCGCATCGTCGGGGAGCTCATGCGGGGGATTCGGAAAGGCTGGCCGGTGCTGAACCCCGCGCGGCAGCTCTCCTTCATGCCCGGCTACTATGAGGAGCCGGAACGGCAGATCATACCCTGCACCGTCGGGATAACGTCGCTGGGCATCGGCCCATCAGGTGAACTGCGCTTCTGCCCGTACCTTCCCGCGTTCGGGCACGTGAAGGACAGCCCCATCCGCGAACAATGGGTCGGGCCGGGGGCGGAAAGAGCCCGCGCGATGGTGCAGGCGTGCACCCGAGGCTGCAGCATCATGAACTGCACGTTCAGCCCCACGCTGATCGAGCGCCTGCGGCGGTGGCGCCGGCACCTCCGGTCCGTGGTGACGAGTTGACGATGCCGCCGACCGAACTGATGCGTTTCTCCGCGCCGCTACCGGCAGAGGCAGACGTTCCGTGCATGGCCCGCTGATCTCAGGGGTCGCTCCGTCCGGCCCGTCACCCGGCCAGCACGGTGTCGATCTCTCGGTTCTGATCGTGAACACCAACAGCCGCGACCTCCTCCTGGAGTGTCTTCGCTCGGTGTACGACACGGTGGCGACCCCGTTCGAGATCATCGTCGTCGACAATGCCTCGACCGATGGTTCCCTGGACGCCGTCCGTTCCATGTTCCCCCGCGTGGCGCTGATTGCCAACGGCAGGAACAACTGGTTCACGGGCGCCACCAACCAGGCGCTTCGGGCTAGCCGTGGCTCCTGGTTGCTCTGCCTGAACCCCGACACGATTTGCCATCCCGGGGCAATCGACCGGCTGGTTGGGTTTCTTCGCGCCCATCCGCAGGTCGCGGTGGTGGGGCCCAGACTGCTCAACGGAGACGGCAGCCTGCAGCCGTCATGCCGGAACTTCCTGACGAATCGCCGTCTCGTGCTCCAGCATATCCTCCCCTGGCGCCGCCTGCCCAACTCCTGGCGGGCGCACGCCGTTTTGGAGTACTGGGATCACGACGCGCCGCGCAGGGTAGATTGGGTGATCGGCGCATGCATTCTCGTCCGCCGGACCGCGGTCGAGGAAGTCGGATTGAAGGATGAAGGATACCCCATTTTTCACGAGGAGACCGACTGGTGCTATCGCTTCCGCCGCGCCGGGTGGGAGACATGGTTCATTCCGGATGCCAGAGTGACTCACTTCGGCAGTCAGACCGTGAGCAAGCTCTGGGGCAGAGGGTTGGTGATTGAGTTCTACAAGGGCAAACATCGTTTCATCCGCACGCACTACGGCCGAGTTGCCCTGCTGGGCCACCGCGCGCTGCTGGCCGGCCTGCTCTTGACGAGACTCGTGCGCGCGTATCTTGCCCGGATCGCGGGGCGGAGGGAATCCCTTCACGATGAGATCGAAATCATGCGGCGAGCGCTGGCTCTGCAGCTTGGGATTGCGAGAGGGAGACGTGAACACTGATACCTACTTGCGCACGGTGGCCAGGACTCTGGAGGCGATGCCTCGAGAGCCGGTTGACCGGCTGGTGGACGAGCTTGATCGGGCGTGGCGGCGCAACGCCCAGGTGTTTCTCCTGGGCAATGGAGGCTCCGCCGCCGCGGCCGCCCATCTGGCCTGCGACCTGGGCAAAGGCACGGTGCAGCAAGGGGCGCACCGAATGCGAATCATCCCGTTGGTTGACAATGTGCCCCTGATCACCGCGTGGGCGAATGACACTGCATACGAGCGGGTCTTCGTGGAGCAACTCGCCGGCCTGTTGAGGCCAGGCGACCTGGTGATCGCCATCAGTGGGAGCGGGAACTCGCCCAACGTAATCAGAGCTGTCGAGTATGCCGCTGCAATGGCGGCCACCACAGTGGGCATCACCGGTTTTTCCGGCGGGCGCCTTGCCGGAATGGTCGACCTCCCCGTGATCGTTCCGGACGACTGCATGGAGCGCATCGAGGATGTCCACTTGGTGATCGGACATGCGGCGGCGGTGGCGCTCCGGGGGCGGATTGCCGCCGCTGCGGCGGCCGAGCCGGTGGTGTTCGTCGACCGTGATGGGGTCATCAATGCGCTGGGTCCCGGGGCCGGGTACGTCACCAGCTGGGAGCAGTTTGATTTCTTCCCCGGCGCACTGGAGGGGCTTGCGGAACTCCGCCGTCGAGGCCTTCGCGTGGTCGTGGTCACCAACCAGAGCTGTATCGGCCGCGGGTATGTGTCCTACGAAGAGGTGCGCGCCATTCACCTCCTCATGGAGGAGCGGGTGAGAGAGGCAGGAGGGGCCATCCATGCCGTCTACCTGTGTCCCCATCGCCCGGAAGACGGCTGCGGATGCCGGAAACCCAAGCCGGGGCTGTTTCTCACCGCGAAGGATGACCTGGGGATTGACCTGGAGCGCTCGATCGTTATCGGCGATCATCATACGGACATAGAGGTTGCGGCCAGGATCGGAGCGACCCCCATTCTCGTGTTGACCGGGCATGGGCAGGCATCCGTCGATTCCTGCACCGCTCCACCGGCTGCGGTAGTGGCCGACCTGTCCGCCGCGGTGCACTGGATCGTTGAGCATGCTGTCATCGGCGCCACGCACGGCGCGTAACAAACTGATACAGGAGGGTTACATGCGGAACAAGGATCTCGTCTCCATCGACCGGCTGACCAGTGAAGAGGTGGGCGACCTGCTCACTTTGGCCAAGGATCTGAAGGCGGTGTACCGTCATGGGGGCCGCGTCGACTCCTTGCGAGGGAAGGTGTTGGCCATGGTCTTTGCAAAGCCCAGCCTTCGAACTCGCGTCAGTTTCGAGGTGGCGACGGTGCAACTGGGGGGCCACGCCATGTACATCACTCACGCGGAGGTGGGCCTGGGCAAACGGGAGGCAGTTCCCGATGCGGCCAAGGTGCTCTCCCGCATGGTCGACGGCATCATGATCCGCACCTTTGCTCAGGGCGAGGTGGATGGCCTTGCCCAGCACGCCTCGATCCCGGTCATCAACGGCCTCACCGACTTGTACCATCCGTGCCAGGCACTGGCAGATCTCATGACCATCGACGAGCATTTCGGCACGCTGGACGGTATCCGCGTCGCCTACATCGGCGACGGCAACAACGTGGCGCACAGCCTGATCAACGGCGCGCGGAGGACACCGATTTCCCTGGCGATCGCCATACCCCGCGGCTATGAGCCCAAGGCGGAGATCGTGGCGGCCGCTCAAGCGGAAATCGGCACCCGGCTGACGATCGGCTACGACCCGGTCGCAGCCGTCCGGGGCGCCCACGTCATCTATACCGATGTGTGGGCATCCATGGGGCAGGAGGGTCAGCGCGAGGAGCGGCTCGCGAGGTTCGCGGGATTCCAGGTGAACGATGAGCTTCTCGGCCACTCCGCGCCGGATGCCGTGGTCATGCACTGCCTTCCCGCACACCGGGGCGAAGAGATCACCGATGCGGTCATGGACGGCCCCCGCGCCATCGTTTTCGATCAGGCGGAGAACCGCCTCCACCTCCAGAGGGCGCTTCTGCACGCTCTCATGGGAAGCCGGTGAAGACGGCAGTACTCGGCCTCATCCTCGCGGTGCTTCTCAGCGCATGCGCGAAGAAGGGTCGTCCGGGCGGAGGACCAGAAGACAAGAGCGGTCCCTTCGTCGAGCGGTGGAGTCCGGTGGCCGGCGAGGACGGCGTCCCACCGGAACGCTCATTCCAGATGACATGGAGCGAGCCGGTCCAGCATGCCTCGGTGGACGACAACCTCTTCGTCAGCCCCGACACCGCGGTCATCGACAAGACATGGGACGGCCGGACCCTCTCCCTGACTCCGCGGGGTGGATGGCTGCCTGATGTGAGCCACTGGGTATGGATCGGGGCCGGCGTCCTTGACAGACAAGCGCTTCCCATGGAGGAACCCTTCGGCGTCTGGTTTTCCACAGGGGCGGACACCGGTGCGTCCGCCGGCATCAGCGGTGCGACACTTCTTGATAACGCTCCCGCTGCGGGGGTGATCATCACCGTGAGCCAGGCGGGGAGTCCCCTGCAATGGACCTGCCTGAGCGGTGCCGATGGGTCATTTCAGGCTCCGGAGCTGGCGTCCGGCCAGTGGCGCCTGACCGCCTTTGCGGATCGCGATCGAAATCGCCGTTACCACCGAGGCACTGAACCGTGGGCGGGTGCGTCGCTGAGCATGCCGGCCGACTCCGGTGCCCCGCTCCGCCTTGTGCTTTCTCCTGAGGACATCATCGCGCCCATCCTCCGTGACGTCCGAGCGGAGCATTCGCGGAGGATCCGTCTCGGGTTCTCCGAACCGCTCGGAGCGGCGCCCGACAGCGCGTTCGCCCTCCTGGATACTTCGGGCGCGCGTCATGACATCGAGTCGGTATGCTTGTCCGCAGCGGATCCCGCCGGCGTCCGGCTTCTCCTCGCCCGTCCGCTCCGCGATGATCCGATGCGTATCTCAGTGTCCGGCGTCCGCGATTCAGCTGATCTGGCTGGAGCGGACACGATGGTGGCGTTCATGGGGACGAGTCTCGCCGATACCGTTGCTCCCGAAGTGTATCGATTGCTGTACGACGTCACGTCACCGCCACGCTTCTGGCTTATGTTCACCGAACCAATGGACACGGCGAGCGCGGAGGATTTCCTAGTCTTGGATGTTCCGACGCTCTCGCCCGTGGAAGGGCGCGCCGCGTGGGTGGATCCACAGGTGCTGGCGTGGTCCGCGAACACGTCGCCACCTTCCGATCATCGGTTGCTGACGGTGCTCGCGGGAGCGAGTGATCGGGCGGGCCTGCCGCTGGTGTCCCTGATCCGCATGATGCCGGTCCCGGCGGACTCAGTGCTCCCGTCGTGGGAGCCGGGGAGAGTCGCCCCGTCGCCGTGACCAACCCGCTTCGTCCCAGCCCGCTTGTCTCGCACCTGCGCCGGCATGAATCGCTGACTGCCGGTTCCACCGAGTTGGTCCTGGCGGGCACCACAGGCATGTGCAGGGGTGTCAAACGGGCGCTGGGCATGGTCGCCAAGGCCCGGGAAGGCCTGTCTGATGGTCGACGCGTTCTGCTTCTGCACGAGATCATCCACAACCCGACAGTGGGGCGATGGTTGCGCGCGGGAGGCATTGAGACGCTTGATACTGAAGCCGATGAGTGGTGGGCGGCGCTCTCTGCGGCCGACACGGTCATCATTCCCGCGTTCGGGGCCACGGTCAACGATGAACGGCTGCTTCGTGCTGCCGGCGTCAAGGTCATTGACACCACCTGCCCCAGCGTCCGAGGGGTGTGGTCAAGGGTGTCGGCATACGCCCAGGCCGGGTTCACCACTGTGCTCCACGGAAGACCTGACCACCCCGAGACGCGGGCGACGCTCTCACGGGCGATCGCCGCCGGAGGGCACTACCTCGTGGTGCGGGAGGCAGCCGACGCGCGAGAAGTGGCCGAGGTAATAGGCGGTGCGGAAAACGGCGGCGTGGTCAGGCTGGGGGAGGGGGTCCTGAGCCCCGGATTCGAGTCGGCCCGGGATCTGACCCGCATAGGTCTCGTCAACCAAACCACCATGCTGGCGGACGAGTCGCGGGAGATCGCCGCTGTGCTTGGTGATGCATTGATCCGGCGGTACGGAGACCGGGAACTGGAGTCTCGGTTTCGCACTTTTGGAACAATCTGCCGGGCAACCCAGGAACGGCAGGATGCCATCCGGCGGCTGACCAATCGGGCCCTGGACCTGCTCTTCGTAGTCGGAGGCCACGCCAGCAGCAACACACGCCATCTGGCCGAACTGGGAGGCCGTTCCGTGCGAACCTACCACGTGGAGGGGCCGCAGGCCCTGCAAAGCCTGACCGCCCTGCGGCACCAATCCTTGGGCACTCGTACGGCAGCCATCGATGACATTGCCTGGCTCGCGGACCTGCCGCACCGAGTTGTCGGCTTCGCGGGAGGCGCATCAACCCCCGACGCCGAGGTGGGGGAAACTATGGTCCGGCTTCTCCTGCTGTTGGGGGAGCCGTGCCCACCAGTCGCGGAGGCGGAACGGATCCTTGCGGCGCATGGGTAGACAGACGAAACACCGTCCACGATGAGAACACATATGGACTGAGCACGGCCCACAGCACGAAGGCGGCCGCGGTCGGGCACAGACGCCGCGCGACGGCGTAGGCTCCCACAGGTACTAGGACTGTCAGATAGGCGCAGGCGGCCGCGGCAAGCCGGAACCGCCCCGCATCCACTGTCGATTCTGCTCCGCACGGGCCACACCGATAGGCTTCCCGGGGCTTCAGCTGCAGGACCTTCCCTACCTGTATGGTGCGACCGCAGGCAGGGCAGTGAGCCACAAGACTCACCCTTCGAGGTAGATGGAGCGCATCCATCCCAGGGCGCCAGTGGCGGGCACCTGCACCTGATACCACTCGCCGTCACGGCCGAAGGTCTTGAGCGTGGTCCCGACCGGCACCTTGGCTATCACGGCGCTCTGATCGTCGGCAAAGAGCCGGATGTTTGCATAGCTTCGCCCCTTCCTGGCCGCCACGGTGATGGTCGCCGCTTTGGGTGCGGTCTGGGGTGGAGTCGCCATGGTTGAGTCGGCCGTTGGCGCAGGCTCAGACTGCCGTTCCACCGGGACCGGTCGCGTACAGCACACGACGGCCGCGAGAACGAACACATACCTGCTTGGCACGGTCACCTCTCTCAGTCCCGGGAGTCTGCTGCATCGGCCGGGGTGGCCCGGGATCTGCTCAGCCGATTGCCGCGAGCGGTTCGAACTCCTCGACGAGGGCCGGCACGCCGGCGAATTCCTCGTACACAGATCCCATTTCCGCGGCGCGGTCATTGTAGAGATGGAGATGACCGCGGAAATTGCGCAGAATCACCTGTCGGCCTTCCCTGCGGACATACTCTTCGGGCAGGATGGGGATCTTTCCGCCACCCCCCGGGGAGTCAATCACGAAGTGCGGAACGGCCATGCCCGATGTGTGGCCGCGCAGCCCGCGGATCACGTTGAGGCCCGTCTCGATTGGCGTGCAGAAATGTGCGGTCCCATCCACCAGGTCGGCCTGGAACATGTAGTAGGGCTTCACGCGGGCCGCCAGCAGCCTGCGGTTCAGTTCCAAGAACACCGCGGGGTCGTCATTCACCCCGCGCAGAAGCACCGACTGATTGCCCAGTGGTATGCCCGCGTCGGCCAGCCGGGCCAACGCTCGAACCGCCTCGGGGGTGAGCTCGCGGGGATGTTCGAAGTGAGTGTTCACGTAGAGCGGGTGATACTTCCGCAGCGTGTTCACCAGACGCGGCGTGATCCTCTGGGGCAAGGTGCAGGGAGCCCGGGTTCCCACGCGGATGACCTCCACGTGGGGGATTCGGCGCAGCCCGCTGAGGATGCTGTCTATGAGGCCGTCGGACAGCATGAGCGGGTCACCGCCCGAGACCACCACGTCACGGATCTCCGGCGTCCGCTCGATGTACGCCAACCCTTCCCGGCGCATCTCCTCGGAGACGCTCCAGTCCGTCCCGACCTTCCGTTTCCTGGTGCAGAACCGGCAGTACATGGCACACTGGGTCGAGACCAGGAACAGGGCACGGTCAGGGTACCGATGCACGACGCATGGCACCGGGCTCATGCTCTCCTCCGCCAAGGGGTCAGACACCAGTCCGAACGAATCCAGCTCGGCGGGATCAGGGATACATTGTTTCGCGATCGGATCACTCAACTGCCGGATCAGATCCAAGTAGTACGGGGTCACACACATCGGGTACACCTCGGCGACGCGCTCCATCGCCTCCACATCAATCCCAGGAAAGCGTCTGCTCAACTGGGCCGGCGTGCGGATTGCCGAGGCAAGGAACTCCTGCCAGAGTTCCATCGTTCCTCCACTCCCTCCTTACCCTCTAGCTCCGCCAGAGGGTCTTGACGAAGACCACCTTTGCATCTCCCGGCTTGTAGAAGTCGGGAATCCGGGCTTCTTCCCGGAAACCTGTTCGTAGATAGAATGAGCGGGCTGGTGCGTAGGGTTCGGTGCCCGACGTCTCCGCGATAAGCAACCGCCCCTCACGGGAAACCACATCCAGCTCAACCTCGCGGAGCAGTGCCGCGGCCACACCGCGCCGCCCGAGAGCCGGCGACACCGCGATCCAATAGAGGTCGAAGGTTCCTTCGGTGCAGGGGGTCGGACCCCAGCAGGCGTAGCCCGCTACGCGCCCCCCGACCCTGGCCACGCAGGCGAAATAGCCTGAGGCATCGCCATCCTGGGCGACTGTCTCCAACAGCTCGCGTGCCACGCCCACCTCGCAGGGGCGAAACACGCCGGTTGCCTCGACGACTGCGACGACACCGTCGACATCATCCATGTGCAACGGGGCGATCACAACGGTCTCTTCCATGCCGTCTCCATCATATTGTTGACAAGCCTTTCGTAGGTGAATCCCGCCTCTGCGGCCGCCAGGGCGAGACCCGCGACACGTGAGATATCAGGATTCGGGTTCACGTCGATCACATATGCCGTGCCGTCGCCGTCCAGCCTGATGTCGATTCGGGCGTAGTCCCGGCATCCGAAGGCGCGATAGGTCGCCAAAGACAACGAAGCCAGAGTGGTCCCCAGTCGCTCGTCCACCGAGGCCGGGCATCGCGGAATCGTCCGCAGGTCGTCGCGGCTTCCCACATGCCACTTGGCATCATGCGACAGCACCCGATACTCCCCCGCGCCGTATCCCTCGAACACGATTTCAGCCGCCGGTAGCACACGGGTGCCGGACCCCTCGCCCACCACCGACATATTGAACTCCCTGCCGGGAAGGTAGCGCTCGACCAGTGCCGGCTGACGATACGTCTCGACCACCCAGCTGACTCGTTCGCGCAATTCCTCGACGTTGCGCACCACCGACTCGATGGTGATTCCCATGCTACCGTCTTCTCCCACGGGTTTGACGATGCAGGGAAATGGGAGTGTGCGCGGGACATCGGCCAGCGAGGCTGTCTGAAACACCCACCCTTCCAGCGTCGGAACACCTGCGGCGCGAAGGATCGCCGTGGCGACCCGCTTGTCGAGGGCCCAACTGAGCGTCGTCGCGGTATTGCCGGTGAACCTGATCCCATGAATCTCCAGGAGGCCGGCCAACAGCGGCTCCCACTGCGAGTGTCCGTCGAGGCCCTCACACAGGTTGAACACTACCGTTCCGGCTCTCCGCTCCGCCAGTCCGCCGAGGGTGGAAAGGAGGGACCCGGATGACATGCTCCGCGACTCCACAGACTTCCCGCAGGATTCCAGCGCAGCGACTACGTCTTCCACTTCGGAAACGACTCCCGCCTCCGAGGGTTCGTGCTCCCGCATCGGCTCATTGAACAGCACCACCACCGCGGGTTTCACGACGAGAGCCCCCAGCGACGGCATGCCGCAGATGCGACGCCCAGAATCACGTCGGCGTAATCCATGCCGGCAGCCCGTGCCGCCTTCGGGAAGCAGGAGTGGGCATCCGGGTCCGGCAGCATGCCCGGCAAGGGGTTCACCTCGATGACATGAAGGAGACCGGCCCCATCCATCCGGAGATCGATGCGTGCCCAGTCGCGGATGCGCAGGGTCTCGACCGTCCCTCTAATGGTACGCTCGAGCTTCTCCTGGTCGCTCGGAGCGAGTGTGGCGGGGCACTCGAACACCTCAAGAGGCGCTTCAGGCCGGTCCCAAAGCCACTTCGCCTCCCAAGAGTAGATCGGAGAGGAACCGGCGGGAAGGCGATCGAAGCGAAGTTCGACGGGCGGCAGGATGCGAAGACCGGGGCTGTTTCCCATCACGGCCACGGTGAACTCCCGGCCGGGGAGGAACTCCTCGACGAGAACCGGCTGCGCATAGTCCCGCAGGAGCCGTGCGACGTGCTCGCGGAGGACGCCGAACGACTCCACGACCTGATCGTCTCGGATGCCTTTGCTGGAGCCTTCGTGCAAGGGTTTCACGATGGCAGGGAACGCCACCGCAATGGACGGGGTGAGGCCGTTGAGATCGGTGATGATGACGTGGCGCGGGGTGGGTACGCCATACGACCGCAGGATGGCGTTCGCCCATCCCTTGTGCAGGCAGACCGCCAGTGTGAGTCCATCTGATCCCGTGTAGGGAATGCGCAGCATGTCGAGCACCGCCGGGACCTGTGCCTCCCGGGCGGGCCCCCACATGCCCTCTGCGACATTGAACACGAGATCCGGTTTCCAGCGGAGAACGCGTGGGGCGAATCGGGAATTGGCCTCGATGAGCGCGACCTCGTACTGGCGAGACAGCGCATCGGCCATCGCGAGTATCGTGGGCGCATCGTCCCATTCGGCATAGACGTCGTCATGACCGCCTATGCCGTCGGCGGGCGGCGGAGGCTCCTCCTCTTCGTCGGGAACAAGCTCGGGCCGGATGGCGAATATGTCGCCTCTTGCCGCAGGCTTAGCGTTGTAGGCCAGCGCAACACGCACAGAAGAGTCTCCGTCTTCTTGAGCAGGACGGCAGTCTGAGGGGCCGCGGAGACTCTTCACCCTGGTTGTAGGGCAGATGCGGCTCTCGCAACGCCATCTCCTCCTCATTAATGGGCACCATTTTAACACCTTTTCCCCAGATGTCAATAGGCTTGGCATATGGTGTCATGCCCCAGGATCGACTCGAATCTGAGGCAACCGACAGTTGAATGACTCAAAAGGACTTCAAATCACTTCCTTCGAATGCTTCTCGGCATATTCAGTGAGACATCATTATGACCAAGATGAATGATGTGATGAGAATGGAGATGGATATCTCAAGAGATGTAATGCATACTTGTCAAAGCACTCCCGAGTGTGTCATATGGCGAGCGTCCCGTCCACAAGAAAAGGCCATTCCATCTCTGGTGGTACCATCAAAGGCATTGACAAAGGCGGATCACCGAATGGAATTCCACGATCCATCCGCATGAATGCGCAGCCCTGGTGACCTCGGCCCACCAGGGCCCCCGGTCATGGGTGGACGGGTCCGGGTTGGAGTGGGTAGGGCCGGCCGGCTCTCGACCAGGAGATCTCATGCTGGCGTTGTACGTCGTCTCGTCGGAGCTCGAGAACAAGGAGGCGGTCAGACACGAGGTCGCCGCCGTTACGGCGGGGTTCCCGATCGTCGAGTTCGTGAGCAATATCCTGGAGGCGGAGGCGGCGGTCGCCGTTCATCGGGACGTTACGGATGGCTCGGTGATTCTGGTTGCGAGCGGGGGCACCGAGGCGATCATCAACCAGATCGTCTTTCAGACCGCCAAGCCGGCGCTCGTCTGGGCAAACCCCGAGAACAACTCGCTGGCGGCCGCTCTGGAAGCCTATGCCGCACTCAAGGCGCGCTTTCCCCTGAAGATCGTCTACTCGTCTCTCGATGCCGGCCAGGCCGCGGCCGGCCTTGAAAGCTTCGACCACACCGCGGCCGCCATCGCCTCCATTGATCGAGGCGTCGTCGGCTGCCTCGGAGCGCCCTCGCCATGGTTGCTGACCTCACATGGCGTCCAGTCGTTCAGGAGCTTCAAGACTCGCGTGGTCAGCCTGAAGCTTGATCGGCTCCTAGAGCGGTATGATCTCGTACCGGCAGAGGCTGCGGAACGGGTGGTTGCCGCGCTCCGTGCGAAGGCGGCGGCCGTCGATTCCCGCGAGCAGGATCTGATCAACTCCGCGCGACTCTATCTGGCAATGAAGGACCTCGCCGAGGAGCACAACCTCACCGCCCTCACCAT
>JALOPK010000328.1 GCA_025453925.1 Candidatus Eiseniibacteriota bacterium
CGTGCTCCGGCGGACGTCTGGAAACAGGCCCTTGCCGCGCCGTGTCGCTCTAGCTGGAGAGCATGATGTCCATACAGAACGACGGCGTCTCCAGACTGGTGAACCCCGGGCCATGGTGGTACGGATTCCCGGGCGTGAACGTGGTGCTCCCGAACCCGTGACCCGTGAAGGTGGTGGAACCGGGGCCAAGGTGGACTGCGCCACCGGCCGGCGTCTTGCCGCACCCCAGGGCGGAGGTCTCGAAGCACGGGGCTGACACGATGGTGGGTCGCCGATAGGCACTGCGCATGATCCCTCTCCTGTCGTTGCCGTACCGGGCTCGACCGTTGCCCCCAAGGAAGATGTGGGTGGTGCGCGACCCGGTATGTACGGCTCCTCACAACCCACAAGCCAACTTACGCGGCAGCGCCGGTCGTGCGCAAGCACAGTGTTGACGTTCTCGCCTTGCCTGCTCCGCGGACCGGGCGGGGTCTCTCGCGGCGGGCAGTCGCGACACGGTCGCGGGCTCGGTCAAGAGCCGGCGGCCGTCACGATCCCGCGTGACGAATCAGGCGATGCCAGAGCCCCCTGATGCCCCAACCTGCGCGTACGCCGATCCAGTACAGCGCAGGGAACGTCACCAGAATGAGCACCGTGCTGCTGACGAGTCCGCCGATGGAGGAGAGCGCGAGGTTCTCCCAGATGTCCTTCCCCTGGGTTTGCTCCGTCAGACGGATGAGGAGAGGGAGGAGACCGGCGATGGTCGTTCCGCTGGTGAGGAGAATCGAGCGCATCTGAATCCGGGTGCCGCTGCAGACGGCATCCTTCAGCAGAGCGCCGCGGGTGCGGGCGTCAAGCGGCCACAGGTCGGCCCCGCCCAGACGCGGCTTTCCCTTCGCAATCTGTCCCCATTCGCTGTTGGCGCCGATCGTCTGACGGATCTGCAGTCGGAAGCGTTCCACCAGAAGTATCGCATTGTTCACAACGACGCCGAACAAGAGCACCAGCCCGATCTTCGCCGAGGAGTCGAAGGTCCCATCCGCTGCCCAGAAAAGCCCCACCACCCCGATGAGGGCCATGGGAACCGACAGCATGATCAGCAACGGGAGGGCCATGCTCTCGAACATCGCCGCAAGCGCCATGAAGATGAAGAGGAGAGTGAGCCAGAGCATGGTCTGCACCTCCTCTTCCTCCTCCTCGGTGAGCGGTTGGCCGGAAACGTCTTCGGCGGTATAGCCATACGGGAGATCTATCCCTGCGAGCATGTCGCCGAGGAACCGCCGCCGCATCTTGTCGGTGCCGATGTACTCCCAGTTGATCTGGCGCGCGTAGCGCTGGTTCTCGCGGTTGATGGACCCGACGACCGGTTGGGTCTCCACACTGATGATGTCGCCCAGCCGCACCCGCTTCCCTCCCATGGTGGTGAGTGCCGCCTGGAGTACCTGATCCTGCTGGATAGTGCCGGCATCCGCGTAGGAGAGCTGAAAACGCGTGTCTTCCCCATCGACCATCATCCTCCAGGGCACCTCGATTCCCAGGAGCCTGCGGAGGAATGCCATCACCTCTGCCACACTGAGGCCGCTCTGCACCAGAACATCCCGCCTGATCCTGATCACCGTCTCGCTGGCGGCATCACGTTCGAATTGGGCTCCGCTGGTGATCCGGACGTTGCGCACCCGTCGATTCTTCTCCAGACGGGCGACGACTCCACGGCTGATCTGATCGAGGATCTTGCTGTTGTAGCCCGTGACCTTCAGGAGCGAGTTGCTGATGCCTCCCCCCGCGCCGCCCTTCAGGTACGGATCTCCGAAGCCGCCGATCCAGATGAACATGCCCCCCATCTCCTCGGCGAGCATGATCAGACGCCGTCTGTAGAGCTCGGGATACTCGGATCGCAGTCGTTCCGGCTCGAATCGGATCTCGAGATAGCCACGGTTCTCCCAACTCGTGGACTTGAGATGGATGCCGTCGGGCACGGGTGTCAGCTCGTGCTCGAATTGCCGGAGGGTCTCGGTGGTGAGTCTGACGTCGGTACCCGGCGGCCGCTCCATGTAGAGCCTGAGCCGCTCCTCCGGTGGAGTCTGCCAGAAGCCTCCCTTGTCGATCTTCTCGTCGAACACGTGATAGGCGCCCGCAGATAGGCCGAGGAGGATGATCACGAAGAACCAGGGAACCCGAAGACTGAGCCTCGTGAGCCGTTCAGCGAAGCTCACATAGGCCCCCGCGATAACCAGCAACACCGTGATTCCCACGCCCCACCGCCAGGTCCGCTCCAGAAACGGGGCGCCCTTCAACGCCAGGCTGACGCCCGTAGCGACCACGAGCGCCACGGCAAGCCAGGAGCTCCACCGGAGGAAGAGGCGGGTGCCCGTCGTTCCTGAGACCTCCCCCTGCGAGGCCGCTCCGCGCGCGGCGTGCCGGGCAGGTCCGCGCAACGCGACCGGCATCCAGCACAGCGCCACGAAGATCGAAGCAGCCATGGCGATGCCGACACTCACGGCCAGAGGGACGTAGTAGAGCGCGAGCCGTCCGGACAGAAACGTGAAGGAGAGGAACGCAACCACGGTGGTCAGCGTAGTCGCCATGATGGGAAACGCCACCTCGCGCGTCCCGGCGATCAGCGCGGCTTCCGATGTCTCCCGATGGCCTCCTGCCAGCCGCCGGTACACGGCGTCAAGCACGAGAATGCTGTTGTCAAGGAGCATCCCGAAACACACGGTCAATCCGCTGATCGTGATGAAGTTGACCGCCACGCCGAAGAAGTAGAACAGGGCGAAGCAGATGAAGATGGCGAGCACCACCGAGACGATCACGACGACGGTGAGCCGCACGTTTCGCAGCGTCACCGCGAGGAGCAGGAACAGCACGCCGAGGATGACGCAGGACCGATACCCCAGATCGCTGAGCTTCTCCTCCAGAACCTTGCCCTGGTCACTGTCGATCTCGAAGACAACGGCAAACGGTAGGGTACGCCCCAAGGCGGGCAACGCCTGCCGTATCCTTCTCCCGACGGACACCGCGTTTTCTCCCGTTCGCTTGGCGATGACCGCCTGGATGACGTTCTCTCCATTGATGCGGACGAAGTAGGCAGGATCCTCAAACCCGGGATCGAGAACGGCGACGTGGCGCAGCGTGATGGATTGCCCGCCGACGGACGCCAGCGTGGCGTTCCCGATCGTCTCCAATGAGACGAGATTCCGGATGCTCACGGTCCATTCCAGACCATGGACCCGTACCGCTCCCGATGGCACGATCTCGTCCAGCGCGCTGAGCCGCTGAAACACTCCGTCGGGAGTGAGCCCATACCGTTCAAGAAGCTCGAGGCTGAGCCTGATGCGCACCAGGTGGCGGGCGCCGCCCTGGAGCTCGGCATCGGCGACACCGGGTATCGCCAGCAACCGCGGAACGAGCCAGTCCTCCGCGCGGTCGCGCAGTTCATCGGCGGGCAGCGGGGATACCAGACTCACGGTGAAGAAGTCATTGGTGCGGAACTCCTCAGGCACGAACGGCACTACACTGGGCTGTCCCGCTGAGGGGGGGAGAAGCCGTCGCACGGAGCCCAGATGCTCGGCGAGCTCCAGCCGGGCGAACTCGATGTTGATGTCTCGGCGAAACGAGACCTCTACCTCACTTCGGCCGGGCAGGGATTTGGCTACGATCTTCTCGATGCCGTGGACTCGTTGCGCCGCTTCCTCAATCGGTACGGTGATCGATCGCTGTACGGCGCTGGGCGACGCCCCCAGCCAGGTCGTGGAGATCGTGAGGGAGGGCAGTTCGGTTTCCGGCATGGCCTCGATGTCGAGACGCGGAAGCGCATAGATTCCCATCACGGTCAATGCTGCGAAGAGCATCCAGGCCGTGACGGGATGTCGTATGAAGAAGCGTATCACCGCAAGAGCCCCGCCGGAAGGAGCATCACATGGATACCCGGATCATCCGGCAGCGTCTGTCGGACCGTTGCTCCCGGGGCCCGCTGAGCCGGGTGCTGCGGGCGCGCCGTAGTCCGGATCCAGGCGCTGGTGGATAAGTTCGTAGAGCACCGGAGTCATGAAAAGCGTGAGAGCAGTGGAGAACGACAATCCTCCCAGGATCACGACGGCCAGGGGCCGCTGCATCTGATCACCCGTGCCAAGGCCGATCGCCATGGGTATGAGCGCCAGCACGGTGGTCACGGTGGTCATCAGAATGGGGCGCAGACGTATACGGCTCGCCTCCAGTACCGCGGCGCGACCGCTCATGCCTTCCTCGCGGAGCTGACGGATCGCCG
>JALOPK010000047.1 GCA_025453925.1 Candidatus Eiseniibacteriota bacterium
CCGATCTGAAAACCCAGCCGGTACGACCATAGTTCGAGGGCATCTCCCGGGCGTACGATGCCCATGTCGTACAGCCGCATCCGGGCGCCCCAGTAGATGCCGTCGGCAGGCGCCTCGACGTCGATGAAACTGTCCACGGCAACGGGAAGGCTGGTCAGGTCTGCGCGATGGAGAACCGCCTTGATGAAGCGGTGGTCATTCGCGCGGGGATCATAGTCAAGACGCTGGACCCGAGCGGAGCGGGCCTCGTCTGCTCCCCGAAACCTCACCAGCCAGTGCCTGCGGAAGTGACCTCGCCCATTGTCTTCGACTTCGACCGACGTACTGTCGAACACGACGACCGCGCCCGCCTCCAGAGCCCCCGCCATGCTGTCGGCGCGGGCACATGACCGGACAATCCCCGCCGGCGTCGGATCCGCGCCGGCCGCCGCGATGCGGGTGAGGACGAGCAGGAAGATCACGCCTGTGCAGAGACCGAGGCGACCGATTGGGATGCTCGTGGTCGGCAAGCCGCCGGAACGGCAGCTGGCCCTTGATTCCTGACGCATGAGCGCGAAGCCTCCTATCGCACTTTGAGGGAGATGAGGCTGATGACCATGAGCAGGCCCGAAACTATCCAGAACCTCACCGCGATCTTGGTCTCGGCCATACCCATGTACTGGAAGGTGTGGTGGAGGGGGGCTCGATAGATGATCCGCCGTTTGAGGAGCTTGAGGCCGACCCAATCCTGAAGCACCACCGACGCCATCTCTGCGACGAAGACGCCACCTGCCAGGAGAAACAGCACTTCCTGCCTGAGCAGGGCGGCGAGGGTCCCGAGTACTCCCCCCAACGGGAGCGAGCCCGCATCGCCCATGAACACTTCAGCGGGGTAGGCATTGAACCAGAGGAATCCGACCGATGCGCCGACGAGGCCTGCGCAGAAAATCGCCAGCTCTCCGGCGCCAGGTATCTTCACGAACTGCAAGTAGGTGCTGTACACCTGGTTACCCAGCACATAGCCGAACACGCCGTAGACTGCCGCCACGAAAAACGCCGGCACCACCGCCAGTCCATCCAGGCCATCGGCGAAGTTCACGGCATTGGCGGCAAACGCGACGATCAGGGCGGTGACAAGAACTGATGTCCAGCCCAAATCCACGATGGGGGCTTTCACGAAAGGGAGCTGGAGTGTGGAGCGCAGCTCGGGAGGAAGAGGGCTGGTGGCGGGCATGTACAGGATAAGACCCAGACCGATCCCGAAGGCCGTCTGCAGGAGGAACTTCGGCCAGCGTCGCAATCCCTTCTCCGCATCACCGAAACGATGTTTCTGCAGGTCATCGACAAGTCCGAGGGCGGAGAACCACACCAGCGCCGCCGCGGAGATCAGCACGAACGGATTCGAGAGGTCGCACCAGAGAAACGCAGCCACGGCGGTGGCGACAACGATCATGACGCCACCCATGGTGGGGGTTCCCCGTTTGCCGGAGATATCAAGGACGCCGTAGTCGCGCACACGGTCGGTGAACCCGGCTTTGAACAGGGCGAGAATGCTGCGCTGCCCCGCCAGTATGCTTATCGCCAGACCCGTGAGCGCGGCGAACATGGCCCGGCTTGTGATGTAGTTGAACAGGCGGAGGAAGGAAAAGGCGCCGTCGGGCTCGTAGAGCAGATCATACAGCAGGTTCAGCACTGTCGTACCCCCTGAGCGTTCGACTGAGAGAGGCCAGCGCATCCTTGAGCTCGAACAGGGGCTTGAATCCCGTTGAGGTGATCAACAGCCCACTGATCGCGTCACTGACACGGGTCAGATCATCCCGTGAGACCAAGTGCCGTTCCAGCATCCTGGTCAGACCCTTCACGGCCGCCGCGCGAACTCTCCAGTTCGCGTCCAAGAAGTGACTGGTCAATCGAGACACCGTGTCCGGGCCTTGACCAACGACACCCAAAGCTGCCAGCGCCGCGGCTCGAACTTCGAAGCGCGGATCATCTGTCAGCGTCAGAACGGCATCCTCAATCTCCCCATCCCCCCGGACGAATTCGGCCATGCTGTCGACCAGGAGTACGCCAGCGCTCCGCACCTCGAAATAGCAGTCCCGCAGCGCGCAGAGCGCGGCCCGGCGGACATCCCCGTTCCAGACGCCGATCTCCGCCAATGCGGTGAGGGCATTCCTCCTCACGAATCCGTTCTGGGCATGGCTCAGGCCGACGAGGGCAAACCCTGCGCGATGGTGACGCCGGCGCTCCACTACGAAGGCGCTGATGATGTCAACCCTCGCCCCGTAGCATAGCGCGCCGGCGAGCTTGACTCCCCAGTTCCTTCCCTCCCAGCCCGATGCGGCCAGGTAGCCATCGGTCCGGTACGCGAGATATGACCGCTCCTGGGGGGAAAGCGGCGGCCCGTTCTTCTGTCTGGATCGGATGGAATTGAGCAAGGCGGAGGCCGGAAGGAGCGCGAAGCGATCGGTATCTCCACCCGCGTCGGGCCATGGCACCGGCGGCGGCACGGGCTCCACTGGCCTCCCCTGCGCCAAGTGCACCACGGCTGTGGCGAGCCACCGGGCCGCGCCGGGAGTCGCCAACGCTCCGGCACGATCGCCAAGTTCTGCGAGCCGACCCGGGTCGTTCATCAACGCCGTGATCCGGACTGCAAGTTCGTCCGGGGAGATCTGCTCGACCACGGTTTCATCGATTCGAACGGGGCGTTCGTAGAGCACTTCGGCGGCGCCGGCAGCCTGGAGGGCGAGGGCGTTCCGGACCTGGTGATCCCCCGGGAGATTGGCTTTGGGCACCAGCAGACCGGCCCGCCGGATAGCGCACAGCTCGTTCAGCGTGCCCGCGCCCGCCCGGCTGACCACCAAGTCCGCCGCGGCCAGGTAGGTAGACATGGGGTCCAGATAGTCCGAACTGCGGTAGAGGTTGGGATCGGGGGGGCGGGGAAGCGCCGCTGCCGCCCGGGCGGTGTCCGCAACGGGATCGTAGCCGCCCCGGCCCGGACGGCCTGTGGCATGGATGATCAAAAGACCCTCCACCGCACCCAGCGCCGGCAACGCTCCGACAATCCCGCGATTGAGCGATCGGGATCCGAGACTTCCTCCGAACACCAGCACCACCCTGCGGTCGGGTTCGATTCGCAGTTCCCGTCGCGCCTCGTCCCGTGACAGCGGTTCAGCGATCTTTGACCGGACCGGGTATCCAGAAACGACAGCCTTGCCCTTGGGGAAGAACGGCACGGCGGAAGGATACGAGGAAGCGATCAGGGTCGCCCACGCGCCCGCCAGCCTATTGAGACGTCCGGGCACGGCGTTCTGTTCATGCAGCACCACCGGAGTCCGTGAAACGCCGCACCTGGTAAGCAGGGCGTTCGCCAGCACCACCGGAGCGGACACATATCCTCCTGTTCCCACGATGACGTCTGGTCGCCACCTGCGCAGCAGCGCCATTGCCCTGGCGATGCCCGCGACCTCCGTCGCGGCGAACCGGGCGAGGGCGAGAGGTGAGGATGCCGCGGGCAGGCCGGCAGCGGGGATGCGCCGCAACGGAATGCCCGTGACGGGCACGAGGTGCTCCTCGGCTCTCCCTCGTACCCCCACATACAGGAAACTGGCGCCCGGGTCCACCAGGCGTATCTGCTCGGCGATGGCCAACGCGGGGTACACGTGTCCCCCGGTGCCGCCCCCGGTGAGCAGATAGTTCATGGCGTCATATCCCCGGCACTCCTTCACCATCCTCCTCGGACGAAGACCCGCCGCCGCCCGCAAGGGGAAGGGGCGCGGCCATCACCCGGTCTCTCAGCGCGAGAACATCGTGGATGTCTTCGTCAATCTGGATCTCATATGCATTCCGCAGCAGTACGCCGATCATCGGCCCGGGCGCGAGCCCGGCCGCCAGCAAGTGCCTCCCGAGAAGCACCGGCTCCTCGGCTCGAACCAGGACTCCGGCTGCCCGGGCGGTGTCGAGCAGCCAGGTTCCCGCAGGGTAGGCCTGTCCCCCTCGGTCACTCGTTCCCCGATAGTCCGCCCTGCTGCAGCGTTCAAGAAGCTCGATATCCACGTCAGGCGCCAGGCGCCGCGCAAGCCGCCGGACTGCGGCCGGTGTGGCGGCTTGCGCGAACAGGAAGTCCGGCGCCAGGTGCCACCGCACGAGCTTCTCGACCGCCGCGATGATAGACCGGTCAGTGGTCATCCTTGTCAAGAGCTGGGCCGCGAGTGCGACGCCTGCCTCGGAATGACCCATGGAGCGGACTCGTCCATCGACGCAGCAGGTGGTGGGTGCCTTTCCGAGGTCGTGGCAAAGCACTCCCAGCATGAGCAGCAGGTCTCTCCGGTCATCACCCACTCGAATCGCAGCGGCTTCGTCGAGACTCCTGAGAACGTGTTCCCATGCGTCACCCTCGGGGTGCCACTGCGCTTCCTGGGGCAGGCCGATCAAGGCCGCGATCTCGGGCAGGAATCGAATCCATCCGGTCAGCAGGAGGAATCGGAATCCCAGACTGGGACGTGCACCGCGAAGCAGTTTCCCAACCTCCCCGAACACCCGCTCGGCGGGGAGTGCCTCGGCGCCGATCGACCGGCTCAGCCCGATCAGTCGAGGACTGGGAGCAAGAAGAAAGCGGGAGAGGAACTGAGCCGCCCGCAGCACACGAAGCGGATCGTCGCCGAAGCGTGCGGGATCGACGACCTCTAGCATGCGGGCATCAAGGTGCGCCTGGCCACTCCAGGGGTCGAGGAGGTCGGCCGTGAATGGGTCAAGTCCCATGGCGTTCATGGTGAAATCCCGGCGCCTCGCCGCCTCCTCGAAGGAAAGCTCGGGGAGGGTCTCAACGGAGAATCCGCGATGCCCGGCGCCCACCAGCGAATCCCGTCGAGGCAGGGAGAACTCCACGTCAGCGCCCTCTACCTTGTACACTGCAAAGGCCTTGCCCACCAGAATCAGAGGAAGCTCCGCCTGCAGGGTCTCCTCGAGTCTCGCGGCGCCCATCCCGAAGACCTCAACATCGATATCGCTTGAGGCGACACCCAGAAGGGCATCCCGGACCCATCCACCCACGATCACAGGTCGAGCTCCGCGATCACGAAGCCGCTGGAGGATGGCGCCGAGCGCTGGGCCTCCCCTCCCGACTGGAGCGGAGAGGGCGGTCTGGAGGGAAGCGGAAAGACAGGCCGTGCGCATGAGGTCAACTCGCTGAGGACGTCGGGCAAGGAGACGTGCGATTCATCCTCTACGCAGCATCGTGGCCCCCCCGGCTGTCAACCCTGAGAGCACCAGGTTGCCCAGGGGCAGCTCCGATGATAGACTCAGGCGAAGTCACCACGCACCATTCATCTCCCCAAGGAGGGACCACCCATGCAGCGAATCGTGACCGCCAGACTCCAGGGGTCCATGAGGTTTGAGGCCACCACACGGACCGGCCATGTGGTCATGATGGACGGCGGACCGGACGTCGGAGGAGAAGATGCCGGCGCGCGCCCCTACGACCTCCTGCTGGTCGGGTTGGCGGGATGCACTGGAATGGATGTTATCTCCATCCTGCGAAAGAAGCGACAACGCGTCACAGGATTCTGGATCGATGTCGACGGGCAACGCTCGTCTGAACACCCCAAGGTGTACACGCAAATCGCGGTGCACTACCACGTCCAGGGAACGGGGATCGATCCTGCGGCAGTGGAACGGGCGATACAGCTCTCGGAGACAACCTATTGTTCGGCGATTGCCTCGCTTCGGGCGAGCGCCACCGTGTCCAGCGCGTTCACCATCCATCCCGACCCGGAGGGCTGATCCCGGTGACGGCCACAAGCGTGAAGTGATCAAAATATTGACAAGCGGAAATCAACCTGTGATATACCCCAGTTAACCCCTTTGGGTTTCCCACACCACCACCGTGCATCGCGCCTGCCGCGATGCCTCGGCCAGAGGAGGAAAACGATGCGTCACGACCTCCGCCACCGTGCTGCACTGGCCATGCTCTGCGCTCTACTCGCGGGATGCAGCAAGCCCCAGCGTGCCCAGGAGTCCTTTACCAGGGAACTCGCACCCGGGAAGATCGCGACCGCCGCGGAACTGCTGTCCCAGGCAGAGACCGCCCGGTCGCCCGACGAGAAGCTCACGCTCTTTCAGCAGATCGTTGCGGCCTACCCCGACAGCCCACAGGCCGATGTCGCGCAGTTCATGGTCGGTTTCGTCCTCGCCGAGGAGCTGCGCCGCCCCGGGGATGCGAAGGCGGCGTTTCAGGTGCTCAAGGAGCGGTATCCGTCGAGCGAGTGGATCGATGATGCCGACCGGCTCATGGCGGATCTGGCCCAGATCCCGCCCGCGCAATCCCCTTGAAACAGGTTTGCCCTGATGTCCCGATCCCGTCGTGCACACTCGAAGGAGAGCCCGCGATGAACCTCAGGAGAGTCTTCTGCGTCGTGCTGGCGATCGCCTGCCTGTCCGGAACCGCGATGGCCGGCACTACAGGCAAGCTCGCCGGGAGAATCACTGACAATGCCAACAGCCAACCCCTGGTAGGCGCCTACGTAATCGTTGAGGAGTTGATGGCGGGGGCCATCGCCGATGAGAAGGGTGAGTATGTCATCCTCAACCTTCCGCCGGGGATATACACTCTGCGGTCCGAGATGATCGGGTACTCCACGGTAAAGATGACGCGGGTTCCCATAAGTGCCGATTTGACCACGACTATCGATCTCTCCCTCGACGCGAGCGTGCTGGAGCTTGGCCAGACTGTCGATGTGGTCGCTGTGCGCTCTCCCGTGCAGATGGATCTCACCTCAGCAAGCTCGGTGGTCGGTTCGAGCGAGATTGACAACCTGCCGGTCGAGCAGGTCCAGGATGTGCTCACGCTGCAGGCGGGGGTGATCGCGGGGGCCTTTGGCGGCATTCATATCCGCGGCGGGCGGACCGATGAAGTCGCCTATTGGGTCGACGGCGTTGCGACCACCGATGTGTATGAAGGCGGCCAGGGCGTGCAGGTGCAGAACTCGTCCGTCGAAGAGCTGCAGGTTATCAGTGGGACCTTCAACGCGGAGTATGGACAGGCCATGAGCGGCGTCGTGAACATCGTCACGAACTCCGGCGGATCCGAGTACGAGGGCGCTTTGACGGCGTACGTGGATGATGCGGTGAGCAACGATGACGAGATCTTCTACAACATAGACGATATCGGTCTTGGAACCTTCAACGGAGAGCTGACGTTGAGCGGGCCTCTCACCGCCGCGGAGAACAGGCTCACATTCTTCGCTTTGGGGCGATACTACGACACCGATGGCCACCTCTACGGCATGCGCATCTTCAACCCTGACGGTACCGCCGGAGACAGTGCGGCCGTAGCGATGGCGTGGTCGAAGAACCTCTATCTCCAGGGGAAGCTGGCCTATCAGGCGACCAACACTCTCAAGTTTACGTATGGATTGTTCTTCGAGGATAGCGAGTACAAGGAGTATGATCACTACTTCAAGTACAACCCCGAGGGCGTCGCTCCCCACTACAACGACTCCCAGACCCACATCCTGACCGTGACGCACAGCCTCTCGCCGACGACCTTCTATGAGTTCCGCGGCACACGGCTGTCCCGCACCTACCAGCGCCACCTGTACGACGACCCGTATGATGATCGCTACGTGCATCCCGACAGCCTCGTCGCGCCTGCGGACTACAGCTTCGGGGTCGGTGGCACGCAAATGAACCAGTTTGAGCGCAGTACGGAGTACTGGATCGGCAAGCTTGACCTGCTGAGCCAGGTGACCAAGCGCCACCAGCTCAAGGGCGGCGTGGAGATGCGCCTTCATCAAATGACACTTGATGATGCGGAGGTACGTCCGCGAACCTCGGGCGCGTACGACAGTGAAGGCGTGTGGGATCCCCTCGGCGGCTCGGAGATCGTCCCGTTCGAGCCGACCATTCACCCCCTGTCAAGCCCCTATCACGATGCTTATGACAAGAAACCGATGGAGTTGAGCGCATTCGTTCAGGACAAGATCGAGTTCCGCGAGGTCATCCTGAACCTCGGGCTGCGGTTCGACTACTTCGAACCGGATGGCCAGACTCTGACGGATCCCAAGGATCCGGATGTGAACAACCCGATGCTCCCGGAGCACATCTACCGCAACTACTCTCCGGATCTGCCGGACAGCGATTTGGTGGAGTACACCCTCGCGGAACGGCAGGCGTTCTGGTACAAAGCAGCTTCCACCAAGACACAGGTAAGCCCCCGGCTGGGAGTGGCCTACCCCATCAGCGACAGGGGCGCCATACACTTCTCGTACGGGCACTTTTTCCAGATTCCACAATTCAGATTTCTGTACGAGAATCCGGAGTTCGAGGTTGCCCGAGGCGAAGGACTCGGCACGATCATGGGCAACGCTGACCTCGAGCCCCAACGCACGGTGATGTACGAAGTCGGGCTCCAACAAGCACTGAGTGACGCCGACGCGTTCGACGTCACGATGTTCTACCGGGATATCCGCGACTGGGTGGGAACCAGCGAAGCCATCGACACCTATGTGGCGGGCACCGCATACAGCAAGTACGTGAACCGGGACTACGCCAATGCCCGTGGCGTGACGCTGACGTATGACCGGCGTTTCTCCGGGGGGCTCAGCGCCGGGGTGGACTACAGCTTCATGGTAGTTGAAGGCACGGCGTCGGATCCGGCCGACGCCTACAATGCGTCGCGCGACAATCAAACGCCAAGGATCAGTCTCATCCCACTGGGGTGGGACCGCACCCATACTCTCAACGCCAATGTCGCCGTGGGGAGCGAGACATGGCGGGCTTCCCTCCTTGGGAGGTTCTCCAGTGGCGAACCCTACACGCCGACATTCGCGCGAGGCGAGGTCTCGGGCGCCGGCCAGTACGTCGGACTTCGTGACAACTCGGCCAGGAAACCGAACGCGTACACTGTCGATCTGAAGCTGTACAAGAAGCTCTCCTACACCGGTCTCGACTACTCGCTCTTCCTGAATGTCTTCAACCTGTTCGACCGCCGGAATGAAGTGAACGTGTACTCCACGACGGGTCGGGCGACCTATGACCTCGATGCCCAGCAGGCATCGGACAATCCCAGCCGGCCGAACACGGTCGAGGAGTACGTGGCACGCCCTGAGTACTACTCCGAGCCACGGAAGATTCAGGCCGGTCTCACGGTGTCATTTTGAGGAGGCAGACTGTGGACACGATGCGTGCGACAAAGATTGCGGCAGTACTGCTCGTTCTTGCTGCCGCCTCATCCGCCAGGGTTGACGAGCGTGGATCCTATGATGCCCGTCTGAAGAACTGGCACAGCGGCAATCTCGTGCACACGACGTTCTTCAACTACGGCATGATCGGCCGTGAACTGCCTGTCGTGCCGGGAGAGGTCGGAGGGGAGTGGCCGATCAATTCGGGTCACTGGTATGTCGGAGACGTAAGCGTGCTGGTCGGCGCGGAAGTGGTGGACATACACGGAGACACCGTGGTGTCCGTGGAGGTCTCCGACGGCCCGCGGGGTTTCAATGAGTACAGCCCCGACGGCTCCACCTTCTGGGGCTGGGAGCCGGTGCCGGGATATGCCGCCCGTGTGACGGGCAAAGACAACTGCTGTATCGCGATGAGTCACGAAACCGACTCATGGCCCTCCATCTGGCCCGACAAGCTGGACGACACGTCGGATCCTGGCTGGCCCGGGCAGTGGAACGGGTATTTCGGAAAGGACGTCAAGAACGCGGACCAGGAAAGCTACTGGATCATGGATGACGCATCCGACCAGGAGTTCGCGTTCTATCCCGACGCCTCAGACAGTACACGCCGCGGCCTCGGCCTGCGCGTGGCGGTGCGGGGAATGCAGTGGAGCCACGTCCTGGCGGAGGACTGCATCTTCTGGATTTACGATATCACCAATATCGGCACCCGGGACTACGACAAGGTCGCATTCGGCATGATCGTGGGCGGCATGGTGGGTGGCGGCAACGATGCCGGGGACGACCACGCCGACTTCCAGAAGGGCGACGACATCACCTACTGCTGGGACCACGACAATGTCGGCGACACCGGATTCAGCCCGGTCGGCTACGTGGGATACGCGTTTCTCGAGAGCCCCGGCAATCCCTACGACGGAATTGACAATGACGACGACGGCAAAAGTGGTTCCGGCACGGTGCTCTCGCGATCATCGTTCGGCGCCACGAGCTATGCCGTGGGAAACCCGTTGGTGCTCATCGACTATGATACCTACGAACGAACGGTTGCGACGATGCCGGCGGAAGGCATCACGTTCACGTACCAGGACCGCGAGATTCACGTGGACCCGGGTGTCGAAGTGCGTGACATGGAGCGAAACAACATCGACGACAACCTCAACGGTCTCATTGACGAGAGTAACGGTTTCGAAGTGGAGGGTGTCACCTACTACCTGAACGAGGGATTGACCGCGAAGAACTGGATAACCGGGGCCGGCCTCGACAACGCCCTCATCGACGAACGGCGTGACGACGGCATCGACAATGATGGCGACTGGGATCCTCTCACCGATGATGTCGGTCTCGACGGCAAGCCGGGCACGGGCGACACGGGCGAGGGTGATGGGCTTCCCACCAGCGGCGCCGGCACGAATCTCCCGGGCGAGCCGCACATCGACAAGACAGACATCGACGAGTCCGATCAGATTGGTCTGAGCAGCTTCTACTTCTTCTATCCCTCGGGGCGACTGAAGCTCAAGAACGATCAAGACCTGTGGGACGCCATGGCTCCCGGTTACTTCAACGCCACAGCTCAGAACGTCGACGGCGACTTCGTGTACGGATCAGGCTATTTCCCGCTGAAGGCCGGACAGACCGAGCGGATCTCGGTGTGTCTCGTGTTCGGCGATGACCGCGATGACATCATTCGCAACAAGCGCACCGTGCAGACGATCTACAACCAGAACTACAACTTCGCCAAGGCCCCGGATCTGCCCAAGTTGACCGTGGTGCCGGGGGACAAGAAGGTCACGCTGTTTTGGGACGCTACGTCGGAGAACTCCTTCGACGTCATCTCCGGCTATGACTTCGAGGGTTACAAGGTCTACAAGGCGACTGATACCGAGTGGAAGGACGCCGCCGACATCACTGATGCCTGGGGAAGCCCCAAGTTCGACCAGCCCGTGGCGATCTACGACCTCCAGGACGGTATCAGCGGCCTGTTCCCTCTGGTCGACGAGCGCTTGGGCGCCCAGTTTAACCTTGGGAATGACTCGGGGCTCCGGCACAGCTTCGTCGATACCGAAGTCGTGAACGGACAACGCTACTTCTATGCGGTGACCGCCTACGACCGCGGCGATGTCGCCAAGGAGCTCTCGCCCGCGGAAACGTCGAAGTTCGTGAAACTCAACGCTGATGGGAGCGTGTCCGCCGGCATCAATGTCGACTATGCAACGCCCAACCCCAAGGCGGCCGGCTACGAGCCCCCCACGGGGTCGGGCGAACTCACCCGCGAGGGCGCTATCCACGGAACCGGCAAGGCCTACCTGGAGATCCTGGATCCGGCCGACGTACCCGAATCGGGCCTCGACTGCGTGGTCACCTTCACGGACCAGAGCAACGACACCCTGGACAATGACGGTGATTGGGTGGCCTGGGAGGATCAGCCCAACGGGATGTGGGACCCCCGCGAACCGTTCTTGGACGTGGGCGTTGACGGGAAGCCAAGCACCGAGGAGGTCAGCGGTGATGGCCGGCCCTACAACCCCGTGACCAATCCCGATCCAGCCGGCGATAACTATGATGCCTTCTACAATCCGGGCGGCACCGAGGGCAACGAAAAGTGGGACTATACCGACATCAACTCCAACGGTGTCTTTGATCCCGCCTTCGAACTGGCCGAGCCATGGACTGACCGCGGCGACGGCGTGCTCGATCCCGGGGAGGCGATCGTCCACGACACGGGAACCGATGGCATGAAGCCGGGGGATCCTCTGTACCCAGGCGCCGATGCCGACGGAACCGAAGGGAACGGCATCCCGGATCCGGGCGAGCCAAACCTCGATGCCCGCGATCCGGATGAGATCCTCCCCTTGACGACCGGCTACTCAGTGTATGACCAGATCAGCGGGAGATACCTCCTGCGGTCGGTCAGGGATTTCGTCGGTGACTCCAACTATTTCGAACTCGAAGGCGCGGCCTTGGGCATGCGGTTGCGGTTCGAGAACGATTCACTCGTGACGAAGATCGACAGCCTGACCGGGTGGGGTCTGGCACGCCCCAACAACTACACGTTCACGGTTGAGCCCTTCCGCGCTGCAGGAATCCCGGAGGAGGGCGTCGCGTTCCCGCGCGACTACCAACTCACCTTCTACGATGACCTGACGGAGAGCTCATCGGCGCTGACGATCGTCCTGGGGTCCGGTTCGCCGCAGACTCTGCCCGCCCGGGCCTGCAACTTCAGGGCCACCGACTCGCAGACGGGTGAACGGCTGTCCTTCGCGTACGTCGACGTGAATCTGATTCCGTCTCTCCACGAGCCCGGGTACATCACCGGCTCCGACCAGCTCATCTTCTTCGAGCCGACCGAGGAGGGGCGCCTCATCACGTGGAAGATGGTCTTCATCGGGAGCGACTCATCATCGCATGTGCCCGTGGCCGGAGACGAGCTCCGCTTCGCGACCACGAAGCCCTTCAACTCCTCGGACCGGTTCGTGTTCGAGGTGACCCCCCAGCGAGTGAACAACGACGGGTTGAACGAGAGCGCGCTCGATCTCATCGCCGTTGTTCCCAATCCGTACATCGCAGCGGCAAGCTGGGAGGGGAAGAACCCATTCAACGACGGCCGGGGACCGCGCGAACTGCACTTCGTCAACCTTCCCCAGCGGTGCACCATCCGCATCTACACCGTGAATGGCGCGCTGGTCGATACCATTGCTCACGACTCGCTCACCGGCACCGCGGTGTGGGACATGCTCACCAAGGACAACCTCGACATTGCCTATGGGGTCTACATCTACCATGTCGACGCTCCGGGCATCGGCGAAAAGATCGGCAAGTTCGCCGTCATCAAATAGGGGAGGTACGACGATGAAGCGCTTCTGGCTCCTGATGCTGGCCCTCGCTCTGGTCGTGTCCCCATCGGTCGCGCAAACCACGAGCAAGACAGGCACAACAGCTGCAACTTTCCTTTCCGTGGGTCAGGGCAGCCGCGCCATCGCAATGGGTGGCGCGTTCGTTGCCGTCGCCGATGACGCCTCGGCGCTCTTCTGGAACCCGGCGGGTACGGCCCGGCTCGCGGCCTCTGAGTTCCTGTTCAGCCACAACGAATGGCTGGCAGACATGACGTTCGACTACGTCGCTTCCGCGATCCCTGTGGGAAACGGTGTCCTCGGTGTGAGCGGCACCTTCCTCTCCATGGGCAGAGAAGTCGTCCGCACGGTGGACCAGCCCGAGGGTACCGGCGAGTTCTTCGATGCAGGGAGCTACGCCATGGCCGCCGGATACTCGATGATGCTCACCGACCGTTTTTCCCTCGGTCTCCAGGGAAAGCTGGTTCGCGAGTACATCAAGGACTGCAGCTCGACCGGGTTCGCCCTGGATGTCGGCACGCTGTTCGAGACACAGTGGCGTGGCCTCATGATCGGGATGAGCATTTCGAACTTCGGCACAAAGATGCAGATGGCGGGAAACGACGTGCTGGTGCAGGTTGACACGGATCCCACCCAGGAGGGCAACAACGAGAATATCAATGCCAACCTCGCGCTCGACCGATTCGACCTGCCCCTGGTTTTCAGGGTCGGCCTGGCGCTGGACCTGTTGAGAGGCACGCCGAACAACAGCCTCCTGGTGAGTGTGGATGACCTCCACCCCAACGACAACACCGAGGCCGTGGACGTCGGCCTCGAGTATGGCCTGGCGAACCGATTCTTCGCCCGCGTCGGCTACAAGTCCCTGTTCATGCGGGATTCGGAAGAAGGGCTCACCGCCGGTGCGGGCTTCAACCTGCCTGTGCTCGGTTCAGCAGCCCTCGGCGTGGACTATGCATATCAGGCATTTGGAAGGCTTGAACAGGCCCACCGTCTCAGCATTTCGGTTCGAACGAGTTGATGAAGAGGGATACATGACGCCCAAGAAAGGAGGTGTGTAGGGGGTAGGTTCATTCGCCGTGCGCTCCGCATTACGTGGCGTGAGCGCCATCATAGGCCCTGGATCCTGGTCGATCCAGGGAGGATCATGCACAGCAAAAGGAGGATGCGGAATGCGGTGCAAGAGTCTGATCACCCTGGGCGTGCTTGCTGTCCTGGCATACTCAGCCAGTGCTGATGTCAATGTGACATTCAAGCTCAACACGAGTACGGTGCGCGCCTACGACATCACCGCCGCCAGCAT
>JALOPK010000048.1 GCA_025453925.1 Candidatus Eiseniibacteriota bacterium
GCTCCGAAATCTTCCAGTCGAAGCCGTTCAGTCTGTCTTCATACGACCCGATATTGCTCACTGTCTTCCTCCTTGAGGGGCTATCCCCCTCGATGATCGCCCACGCCATGGCGTACCCGTGCGCGCATGCGCCCGCGCTGCGAATTCCGGCGATGCCTTCCTGAGCCGCCAGCGACTGTAGGTCTCCCGCAAGCTCAACTCTGCCGCCAGCCCGGAGCTCGATGTCATGCCACCGCCAGCCGAGGGAAAGACCGCAGCCCAGAGCTTTGAGGACCGCCTCCTTGGTGGCGAGGGCCACGGCGCATTGGGAAACCGGCGGAAGGTCAGGCAGGGCCGAACGCTCACTTCGGGTGAGTATCTCGGCCAGGAAACCCTCGCGGTCTTTCAGTGCGCCGAACCGCTCCAGCGACACAATGTCAAACCCCACGCCCAGAATCACGACACGCCAGCGGCGCCCGTCATCGCTCCCGGGCTGGCGTGGCGCCCTGCGTGATCCGGCGGCGTGCCGAGGCAACGCTCAGTCATACCATTCCCATGCGCCGCCGGGCGTCGGAAAGCTCGGCCGCATCAGGGAACAGAACGACCTTGCCGCACTGCCGGGGGTTTCCCATCGCGATGTCAAATCCTTCGGCGAACCGGTCCAGCGGCAGAAGGTGGGTGACGATGGGGCGGATGTCCACCCTGCCGGAGGCCAGCAGATTGCGCACGCGGTACCACGTGTCGAAAATGCGACGGCCCGAGATCCCGTGAATCTGGATGCCCTTGAATACGATGCCGTTGTTGTAGTCTATGGGGACCGAGGCGCTCCCCGACACGCCGAACGCGCTGAACCTTCCCCCTTTGCGGATGATCTCCAGGCCTTCCTTGATCGCCTGGGGGGCTCCCACCATGTCCAGCACGATGTCGGCGCCATAGCCGCCCGTGTGGTCTCTGACGAATTGCACCCGGTCGACCGTGGTATCCGAGATGCTCAGCGTGTGGTCTGCGCCCATACGCCGAGCGATCTCCAAGGCATACGGTGAGGCGCCGATCACGAAGATACTGGTCAGCCCCGCGGCCCGGGCGATTCCGGTGGCGAACAGCGCGGTCGGACCATCGCCGAAGATGGCGACCGTCTTGCCTGTCACGTCGCAGTCCTCGCCGAGCAGCGCGTAGCACGCGTTGCCCATGGGCTCCTGCACGGTTGCCAATTCGGGAGGGATGGCGGGATCGTTGACCCAGCAAACCGACTCGGGAACGGCGAAGTACTCGGCGAAACATCCGTCATGGTCAACGCCGACGATCTTCATGCGCTCACCGATGTGGCGCTGTCCCAGCATGGCCTGGAGGTCTCCCGGATGATAGATATGCGTCTCGGCCGAGATGTAGTCGCCCACGCTGATTCGGGAACACTGGGCGCCGGTCTCCACCACTTCTCCCGCGACCTCATGCCCCAGAATCTGAGGGAGCCGGTCGCGGCCGATCCGGCTCTCGGCCCACCGATTCCAGCCGAAGATATGCACGTCAGTCCCGCACACGGAGGTGGCACGCACCCTGACGAGCACCCAGTCGGGCCGCGGAATCGGCACAGGGACCTCCCGCCATTCGGCGCCCGGTTCGGGCCGCGTCTTGACGACGGCCTTCATTGTTCGCGACATACGTCCTCCTCAAGGCTATTGGCGAAATGAACGCACGTGGGCAGTGATCATGGAAGGCGCGAATCTACATGCCGGCCCTCCCGCCGCCATCTGCTGACCCTCCGCCGGGGCCTCTCCGCAACACGACGGCTTCCAACGCCTGGGCAACCAGGGGAACGAACTGACGGCCCGCCGCGGCGCGAACCTCGCTCACCGCGTTCTTCGGCCGCATGGGCAGACGGTAGCGACGGGAAGGTGAAGTCATGGCTTCATACGCATCGGCGACCGCGACGATGGCACCATCCAGGCTGAGTTCGGTGATCCCGCGAGGGTACCCCGAGCCATCGGGCCGCTCGTGGTGCTCCCCGGCGATGCGGGCAAGCTCCGGCACGCCGATATCCGTGAGCACGGCTTCCCCCACGGCGGCGTGCTGATGGAGGCGGTCGATCTCCGCGGGCGTGAGTGGTCTCAACCGGTTCAGGAGGCTCCACGGGATCATGAGCTTTCCGATGTCGTGGAGGAGACCGCCGAACTCCACCATCTTGAGATGACGTTCATCGGCCCCCGTCCGCGGACTCAAGTGGGAGGCCAGTCTGCGGGAGAGCCCGGCGACCCGCCGGGAATGGTCGCCGCCGGTGTACTGGTCCTTGCTCTCCAGAAGATCGACGAGTTCGTCGAGCACCCGGGCACCGGAACGCTCCAGGCCGGCCATGCGGTCTCGCTCTCCCGCCAGAAGGTCGCGGAGCAAGTCGAAACAGACCTCGATCACCCGTATCTCCTGTCGCGGGCTCGTGAAGGTCAGGCTGCTCTGCAGGGCTTTGCGCGTCCAGAACAACGCAGGTTCCACCTCTCCCCGGACGGCGCAGAGCTGGGCGCGGCGGCGGAACACCTCGGGAAGGAGCCGCTCAAGCCGCAGTTCAACACACTCAGGCTCAAGGGGCAGCAAAAGGCGTTCGGCGACCTGCACATCTCCCCGCAGCAGGCATGCCTCCGCCAGATTCCCCGTTGCGATGATCCTGGTGCGGGGTCGGAGAGGGCCCTGAAGCACGTCACGGAACGTCCTGATGGCCTGGTTGAGCATCTCGGGATCCCGCCCGGATTCCCTCGCCTGGCGCGCCAGCGACCATCCCACATTGTTCAGTATCGTGCCGCGCACCATTTCCGGGTCGTCTCCCCTGGCGGCGACGAACGGGGCCCTGGGCACCTCCTCCAGGTGCTTCATCGCGCGCTGATACGCGGCGACCGCCTCGTCGTGACGGGCCATCTCGGTGAGAGTGTTCCCCAGATTATTGAGCACCGCGACAGTGTCGAACTGAGGATCTCCGCCGGCCAACTCCGCCAGCGCACGCTCGAAGCACGTCAGGGCGGGGACGAAGAGACCCTGATCCGCGCTAGCCAGGCCGGCGATCTTCAAGAGTTGGGCTGCCTCGACGCGTCGGCCTCCCGACAAGGCCATGTCCGCCAAGCGAAGCGCCACGATTTCGGCGGCCGCGGGATCCCCGACTCGTCGCAAATCTTTGACCAGGGAAGTCAAGGTCGCACTGTCGGCGATCACACCATTCTCCGCCGCTGAAACCTCCTCCACCAGGTGGCCGATCAGATCGGACGCCTCGCGGAACGCTTCCGGGGCCAGAGTCGGAAGTGATGGCAGCGACGCGATGTGCTGGGAGAGGCCGGGCAGGCGCGTCAGACTCATTGTTGGACTCTCGGCGTCACACGGCCTCCTCAGGGCGGTATCGGCTGGTTCTCTTCGATCGCGAAGACCATCACTGATAGGTCGGAAAACCCAAGGTGTTCCCCCCGGCCCCCGCCGTCAAGATGCGAGTGATGCGGGGTGGGTGGAGCCCACTTGACAGCCCAACGTATTGGGGTCATGTTGCGGCCCACAACAACATGTTGTGTTTCTGTCGTAGGAGTGAAAGCAAAGCAGGACATGGGAAAACGGCCCAAATAGTGACGTACCGGGCCGGCCGGGACGTCACGGGGGGAGACGGCGGAGCATGAAGCAGGCAGTCAGCCAAGAGGGCGCAACGGTGGATGAACGGCAACTCATTTTCTGGCCCCAGAAGGGCTCATCGTGGCGCCCGCCGCGAATCGGATCCGTAGACTCCAAGGGAATGGTCTTCCGCCGTCATTTCACCCGGGTGGGGGTCCGTCCCTTCGATGCCGTGACATGGGAGACCCGTTCGGCGACGATCAACGCGGCTGACGGCACCACGGTATTCGCCCAGGAGAAGGTGGAGGTCCCTTCTTTCTGGTCTGCCACGGCGACGAATGTGGTGGCGTCGAAGTACTTCAAGGGATCTCCCGACATCGGGGAGCGCGAGCACAGCGTGAAGCAGTTGGTCTCCCGCATCGTGGACATGATCACCTCGTGGGGTATCAAAGACGGATACTTCACGGGCGACGACCAGGCGCGTATCTACGCGGATGAACTGACGCATCTCCTCGTGCACCAGCACGCGTCCTTCAATAGTCCGGTGTGGTTCAATGTCGGCATCGAGGAGCGTCCTCAGTGCTCGGCCTGTTTTATCAACTCAGTCGAGGACACCATGGATTCCATCCTCGACCTGGCCAAGATCGAGGGCACCCTCTTCAAGCACGGCAGCGGCACCGGTTCCAACCTCTCCTCGCTCCGCTCGAGCAAGGAGCGTCTGTCGTCGGGAGGGAAGGCGTCGGGTCCCGTCTCCTTCATGAAGGGCTACGACGCCTTCGCGGGGGTGATCAAATCCGGCGGCAAGACACGACGTGCGGCCAAGATGGTCATCCTCGATGCATCCCACCCCGACATTGTCGAGTTCGTGGAATGCAAGGCGCGAGAGGAGCGCAAGGCCAAGGCCTTGGTTGCCGCAGGCTACGACGGTGGTCTTAACGGCGAGGCGTACGCTTCGGTGTTCTTTCAGAACTCGAACAACTCCGTCCGCGTCACCGACGACTTCATGGAGCGAGCGCTCCGGGGCGGCGAATGGGGCCTTCGTGCGGTCACCAATGGCGACGTGATCGAGCGTTGCAGCGCCAGGCAGTTGCTCCGCCTTATGGCCGAATGCGCCCACGAATGCGGAGATCCGGGCATCCAGTTCGACTCGACGATCAACAAATGGCATACTTGTTCGGACACCACGCAGATCCGGGCCAGCAATCCCTGCAGCGAGTACATGTTCGTCGACAACTCCGCCTGCAACCTCGCCTCGCTGAACCTGATGAGGTTCCTCGACGACGAGGGTGTGTTCGACGCCGAGTCATTCCGCTACGCGGTGGACATCATGATCACGGCCCAGGACATCATCGTGGACAACTCCCAGTATCCGACATCCCAGATCGGCGTGAACAGCCACCGCTATCGGCCCCTGGGCCTCGGGTATGCCAATCTGGGATCCCTGCTCATGACCCTCGGCATCGCCTACGACAGCGACCGTGGGAGATCGATGGCGGCCGCCATCACGGCCTTGATGACGGGAGAGGCCTACCGGTTCTCCGGCGAACTCGCCTCCCTGCTCGGCTCATTCGAAGCGTATCCCGCGAACAGGTCATCGGTGCTGGGGGTGCTGGGCATGCACCGTGCCAAGGTCGAAGAGATCAACAGCGATCTGGTGCCGTCCCTTCTGCTCGACACGGTGCGCAAGGTCTGGCAGATGGCGGAGGAAGGCGCCCGCATCAACGGGGTCAGGAACGCCCAGGTGACGGTGCTGGCGCCGACGGGGACGATCTCGTTCATGATGGACTGCGACACCACGGGGATCGAGCCCGACATCGCGTTGGTCAAGTTCAAGAAGATGGTCGATGGCGGCACGATCAGGATCGTGAATCGGTCTCTTGGGCGAGCGCTGACCACGATGGGTTACGCTCCCCACGAGACCGACAAGATTCTCGACCACATCGAGCGTACGGGCACCATCGAGGGGGCGCCCGGTGTCGCGGAGGATCATCTCCCGGTATTCGACTGCGCACTGGCCCCCGAGCAGGGGGTGCGGTGCATCGGGCCTCTGGGACATCTCAACATGATGGCGGCCGTGCAACCGTTCGTCTCGGGCGCGATTTCGAAGACCGTCAATGTCGGGCACGAGACCACGGTCGACGAGATCTACGACATCTTCGTGGAGGCCTGGAAGCGGGGGCTCAAGGCCGTGTGCATCTACCGCGACGGATGCAAGAGCGATCAGCCGCTCTCCATCAGGAAGGAGAACAAGCCATCGGCCAAGAAGCCCATGCGCCGGCGCCTCCCTCCCGAGCGGCAGGCAGTGACCCACAAGTTCTCCATCGGCGGCCACGAAGGGTACATCACCGTGGGGAAGTACGAAGACGGGACGCCCGGCGAGATCTTCGTTCGCATGGCCAAGGAGGGGTCGGTGGTCTCGGGCCTCATGGATTCTTTCGCCACCGCGACGTCCATCATGCTCCAGTACGGCGTACCCCTGAATGTCCTGATCGACAAGTTCAGCCACCTCAGATTCGAACCGTCGGGAGCAACCACCAATGCCCAGATTCCAACGGCGAAGTCGGTGCTGGACTATATCTTCCGCTGGCTGGCCCTGAAGTTTTTCGCGCCGGAAGATGCGGAGACGCTGGTCAACCAACCACAACTCGAGCTGGCGCTGCTCCCGGTGGCCCAGTCAGACCCCACCGGAGAAGGCGCCAGGAACCAGGTGGGGAGCCCCCCATGCCCGTCGTGCGGAAGCATCACGGTCACCAGCGGCAAGTGCTACGTCTGCCCGAACTGCGGCACAACCACGGGGTGTTCATAGTACGCTCGCCGGCCGTCAGGTTTCGCTGAGCGGTGCAGTGCCTCTGTGCGGGGCCTTGCGCGAGCCTTATCGGCGACGATAGTTGACCACGACTTGCGCGCAGGCCTCTCTTGCCGTGCTGCCACGATCGAAGTCCCACGGGAGCCGTGATGGCCAACCGGATTCAGCAGAACATGGTCGCATTCGTCCTGAACGGGCGCCCGTTTTCCGTGGCTCCCGACCCGGATGAAACCCTGCTGGAGACCCTCCGTCAGCGGTGCGGGTGCGCGGATGTCAAGAAGGGGTGCGACGAGGGCGCCTGCGGCGCCTGTACGGTGGCCATTGATGACGTCGCCGTTCCAAGCTGTCTCGTGCTGACCGTCGCATGCGCCGGCAGCCGAATCGTGACGTCGGCAGGTCTCGCCACCGACCCCCTGGCACGCCGCATCGGCGCCGCCCTGGCCGAGGCCGGCGCCGTGCAGTGCGGCTTCTGTACGGCCGGCGTGCTGATCACCGCATGGAGCATGTTCCGACGGATTCCCTCCCCCGATCGTGACACCATCAGTCGCGAACTGACCGGGAATCTGTGCCGGTGCGGAGGCTACGACCTCATGGTGGAGGCCCTCGCGGGGCTCGGATGAGTTCGCCGCCTCCCCCGTGGCCGTGGACTGATCCCTACGTGGCGGATCTGTCGCTACCGGGCATGGTGTTCGCTGCAATGGCCCGTTCCACCCACGCTCACGCCGCGCTGCGCTCGATCGATCTTGCGCCGGCGCTCGCCACGCCGGGCGTGCTTGCCGCGGTGGACGGCCGGGCCTTCCCTCTGATGGGAGGCGTCATTCACTCATCCCGGGATGAGCCGGTCCTCGCCGTTGACAGGGTCCGCTATGTCGGTGAACCCTTGGCGGCCGTCGCGGCGGTCTCTCCCGAGGCGGCAAAGGCGGGGGCGGCCAGCGTGGCGGCCGCGTTCGATCCTCTGCCGCCGGTGCTCACCATGAGGTCTGTCGGACTTGATGTTCCTCTCCACGAGGAGCACCCCGACAATGTGCTCCGGGATGTGGCGTTGGAGTTCGGCCCGGTCGATGAGAGTTTCGCCAGTGCCCGGGCTGTGTTCGCCGGCACCTACCACTACGGGGCGAGCACGCATGCGGCGCTGGAGCCCCACGGCGTCGTGGCATGGTGGCGGCCTGAGGGTCGTCTCTGGGTGTGGACGTCCACGCAGTGTCCCCACCTGGTGCAACACGGGGTCGCGCGGCTGATGGGGCTCGAACCCTCTGCGGTGCGGGTCATCACCCCACGGGTCGGAGGCGGGTTCGGCGGGAAGAGTGAGGTATTCAGTCACGAGGTCGTGGCAGCCCGGCTCTCCATGCTGTTGGGTCGCCCCGTGCGCTTGATCCTCTCCCGGGAGGAGGTCTTCTATACCCATCGAGGACGCCACGAAGCCCTCATCGACCTGCGGCTCGCGGTCGGTGCGCACGATGAGATTCTCGGCCTCGATGCGGACATCATCCTCAACGGAGGCGCCTACGCGGGCATGGGCCTGGTGACCACGTACTACGCGGGCCAATTCCTGGGGATTCCCTATCGAGTCGGAGCGTTCAGATTTCGCAGCCGGCGCGTGTTCACCAACGCTCCTCCGGCCGGCCCCAAGCGGGGGCATGGATCGGTGCAGATCAGGTTCGCCGTAGAGCGGCTGTTGGATCGGGCCGCCCTGAGTCTCGGGCTCAATCCTCTGGCCTGGCGCATGTCGCTGGCGCTGAAGTCGGACGAGACCACCCTGAACGGCCTGAAGATTGGATCCTCCGGTTTCACGCGATGCCTGGAGGAGATCGCCCGCATGACGGCTCCTCTACAATGCGGCGAGGGCGAGGCAATCGGGGTCGCGGGATCCGCCTACATCTCCGGAGCGGCTTTCCCGATCATCCCCAACCGCCTGCCCCATTCGCAGGCGATTCTGCGGGCGGATCGCTCGGGGCTCTTCGTGCTCACGGTGGGCGTCGCGGAGATCGGGCAGGGCGCGCTGGAGACCCTCCGAACGCTTGTTGCACAGACCCTGGGCCAGCCCACCGATCGCGTGCTCGCGGTTGCGGGCGACACCGACGCCTGCCCGGTGGACCTTGGATCGTATTCCAGCCGGGTCACCCTCATGGCGGGCAACGCTGTGATTGCCGCCGCCGCCGCGGTAAGGAGGCAGCTTCTCGAAGCCGCCGGAGATCGGCTCGCAGTCGCACCGGAGAGCCTGGATCTGGTGCCCAACCGGGTGGTGGTGCGCGAGGATCCCGGCGGCAAAGGCATGAGCCTGACCCGGGCCATCGCCCGGGCGGAGGAGCGCATTGGCACCGTGATCGGCAGCGGCAGCTATGCCCCGGCGGTGGAACCAGGGCCCTACCCTGGAGGCGCCTTGGGGCCTTCACCCGCCTTTAGTTTCACGGCGGCGGCAGCGAAGGTCCGCTTCGACCCGGATCTGGGCGCCGTGGAGGTGACGGACATCTGGATTGCCCATGACTGCGGCCGAGCAGTCAATCTCGCCCGAGTCAACGCCCAGCTTCACGGCTGCGCCCTCATGGGGTTGGGTGAGGCCCTGATGGAGCAGGCGGGGCTCCATCGAGGAATCATGGATCCCGTGGGCATGCTGGACTACGGTGTGCCCACCGCACGGGACCTTCCCCGCATTCATGCCGTGGTAGTCAGTGCCGCAGATCCGGCAGGGCCCTTGGGTGCCAAGGAGGCGGGCGAGGGTCCCCTGCTGCCCGTTGTGCCGGCCATCGCCAATGCCGTCGCGCGGGCTGCGGGGCTGGACATCTGCGCGATTCCGCTGAGTTCCGAAGACCTCGTGCGGCCGTCAGCGCGCGAAACACCGCTTTCCGGGGAGGCGGCACTCCGTTGAGCATCTGCGACGTCAGGACCGCCCGCTCCCTTGAGGAAGCCCTCGTCCTGACGGCTGAGGGGTGGCTTCCGCTGGCGGGAGGCACCGATCTGGTTCCCCGCATGAAACACGGCCTCCTGACCGGAGCCAGAGTGGTGATCGTCCGCGGCCTCAAAGAACTGCACGGCGTGCACACGACCGACACGGGTCTCGTGGTGGGCGCCTGCACCACCATCGCGGATCTCTGCCGGTCGTCAGCCTGTCCGCCGTGGCTGGGAGGGGCGTGCGCGCAGATTGCCGGTCCCCGGGTGAGGGAACTGGCCACCGTCGGCGGCGCCCTGCTTCAGGAGCGGCGCTGCCGGTACTACAACCGGCCAGTCCTTTGGCGCACGGCCTCCGGCGCCTGCCTCCGCACCGGAGGCGACCGGTGCCTGGCCGGTGGCGACCGATGCTGCGCCACGCAGCGTTCCCTGCTCAGCACGGTTCTGGTGGCGGTCTCCGCCTCGGTGGTGATCTCCCGTGGCGCGGAGGAACGAAGCGTGCTGCTCGAGGATTTGTACGGGCCGGAAGCCGGCGCGTGGCGCGCGGGCGGCATCATTCGCAGCGTTTCCATCTCTCGGATGGCGGAGGCTGAGGGGAAGGTCGCCGTGGAATGGATTCGCCGCCGGGCAAGCATCGACTATCACGATCTGGTGGTGGCGGGGGCGTCGCGGGCAGGCAGCCCCCACGAGGTTTCGGTCACGGTCGGCGCGGCGGTCCCCTATCCCCGGCGGATCGTGCTTCCCTCCCCCGCTCCCGGGGGGGCCATCCGGTCGGCGGCAACTCTGATCCCCTCGGCGCAGTCGGGCAGGCTCAGCCCGGCATACCTGCGCCATGCCGCCGTGGTGCTGGCAGGGCGCGTGATTGCGAGGGTCGCCCCATGAGGATCTCCGCCGTGATCCTGGCGGCCGGCGCATCCTCCCGAATGGGAAGCCCCAAGGCGCTGATGATCCGGCATGACCTCACGTTGCTCGAGGAGACCATCGCGCCGTTCGCGGCGGTGGGCGCCCGGCTGATGGTGGTAACGGGGTTCCACGCGAAGCGTGTGGAGCCCGCGTCGCGGGTGCTGGGAGCAACGGTGATCCGCAATGTCGCGCCCCATCGGGGCATGGCGAGTTCCGTGCGCACGGGACTGAGAAACGCGGGCGAGGATGACCTGGTGTTTGTCCATCCGGTTGACTGTCCTGGCGTACGGCCGGAGACTCTCCGGATGCTCGTGGGGGCCCTGCAGGCATTCGACGGCGCGCATGCCGCCACACCTCTCTTTCGAGGACGCGGCGGCCATCCGGTGATCCTCGACCGGACCGCCCGGGCCGTGATGTTGGGGACCAAGCACCACTTCACCCTTCGAGACCTTCTCGCCCGACTCGGGCCCGCGGTAATCCGCGTGGAGACCGGAGACCCTGCCGTGCTTCGGGATATCGACACCCGCGAGGATGCGGCGGCCTGGCTCGCGGAATCCTGATTCTCTCGTCCCGTGCACGTCCTTTCCGCAACCGCCCTGGCGCGGTCCTATGACCTGCAGTGTCCCCGGCATATCGTGTGGATGACGGATGAGATCGAACGACCGAGAGTCCGCTGGGAGGAAACCCCGGCGGGGAGAGTTCTTGCCGAGCTGGGCCAGGAACACGAGCGTCAGGTGGTGGCGCGGCTGGTCCCCGCTGAACAGCTAGCGACGCCGCAGTATCCGCCCGGCGATCTTGACGCGGGAGCCGCGGCGACCGCCGAACTCGTACGGGCCCGCGCCCCGTTCATCTCCCAGGGGGTCCTGAAAGGCGAGGTGGCGCCTGGCGTGGCGGTACGGGGGCTCGCCGACCTTCTGGAGCGACGCGATGACGTGTATCGGGTCATCGAGATCAAGGCCTCGCGGCGGCTCAAGACCTCTCAGGTGCTCCAGGCCGCCGCCTATACCGAACTCCTGAGCCGGCTGGCCGGCGTCGCCGATCCCGTCATGGTGGACGGGATGTACCGGCAGTACGTGCCGCCGTACGACGCGGCCCGCGGCATTCTCCTCGAACTGGTGACCCTGTCGATTCCTCGCTGGCTCCGCGCCGGCAGCGATGCCTTCCACCGCACGCCGCGCTGCGCGGGGTGTCCTTTCGACCCGCTCTGCCGCGAGGACGCCCGTAGTCGTCTCCACCTCAGCGCGGTGCCCGGCTGCACGCCCGCGCTGGCGACACGCCTGGCGGCCATTGGCGTGCATGACATCCCGGGGTTGCTCACTCTCGGTCAGGTGGATCTTCATCAGGTGGCCATCGACGGTCACCTGCTCCAGCGGCTCAAGGGCCAGGCCCTGGCATGCGTTGATGGGAGGATCGTGCCGACAGGCGATGCGGCGGCCCCGCCGGCGGCCCCGGTGGAGTTGTTCCTCGAGGTCGAACCCGATCCGACGGCCCGGCTCCCCTGCCGTCTCGGGCTGCTCAAACGGGACAGAACAAAGGGCCTCTCGGCGTACCGGAGCCTGGTCATGCCCACCGATCCTGCCGAGGCTGCCCGGAAGGTTCGAAGCTTTCTCGAGCTGGCGGTTCACCAGGCGACCAAGGCCGCAAGGGACGGTGTCGCTTGGACCTTCCTGTACTACGGATCCGGCACGATCGAGGCCTGGGCGGATCTGGTGACCTGGATGGGATGGGGCGACGAACTGCTGGAGGAGATGCTGCTGCATGCCACCGACATCCTGGCGGTAGTTCGAAGGGGTTGGCATGTGCCGGTGGAGGGGTACACCCTGGCTCAAGTACTGGGAGCGACGGGCTGCGCGCCCGTGCCCGGCGACACGCCCGGCTTCGCCATGCACGTGTCCTGGCGGCGGAATCGAGACGAAGCCCTGATACGCGCGTTGCACGAGCACGGCGAGGCCACGGCCAGAGCGCTGATGGAACTGTGGGACTGGGTGGAGAGTGCCCGTGCGGGATGACCGACCCTTGACCTCCGACGACATCGAGGAACGGCTCGTTCGTTTTCTGCTCACCGAGCATCGAACCTCCCGACGATCCACGTTGCTGCTCCATGAGCTGCCCGTAGAAGAGCGGGTGGCGAGGGGCATGTGCCTGACTGACCTGGTCCCGTTGGATACCCACGGCTCGACCCTGCGGTTCAGGTTCCCCCCTCAGCCGTGCAAACTGCGCGACGGCGACTGGATGGTGCTCGGCCGTGGCAGGCCGGTCGGCCCGGAGATCGGTGCCGGCGTTCAGGTGGTGGTGGAGCGAGTCGACCCGCTCTCGCGAACACTGACTCTGGAGGCACTTGATCGCGGTGAGCATGAGCTGGTGGACGGGGTGTGGACACTGGACTATGTCTCCTCCGACACGACGACCCCACGGCTCGCCGCCGCCGTGCGCGATGCGTTCCGAAGCCGTCCGGCGGTTGGAGCTCTTCTCCTGGGGCAGACGGAGGGAGGGGAAGCCCCGCGGGGAACTCTTCCCGGAGGGCTGGATCCGTCGCAAGCGCGGGCCGCGCGGGAGGCGTTGTCCGGCAGGCTGACGCTCATCCATGGACCGCCGGGCACCGGCAAGACCAAGGTCGTCGCCTCCGTGGTGGACATCCTTGCGGCCCGGGGTAGAGCCGTCTTGGTGACCGCGTTCACCCACCGCGCCATCGACAATGTTCTCCACGCGCTGATCGCGGCCAACCCCGAGGCAGGCGTGCTGAAGTTGGGCCGCCGATCTCCGGATCTGAACCCGGCCATTCCGTGCGCCCCCCCCAACCGGCTGGGGTTCTCCCGGCGTGTGTCTGTGGTCGGCGCCACCGTGTACGCGCTCGCCCGCCTCCCCCGAGAAAGGACCTTCGACGCCGTAGTCATAGACGAAGCGGGCCAGCTTCCGCTGGCCCATGCCGCCGTGGCACTGGCCAGAAGTAGAGAAGCGTGCATCCTCGCGGGAGATCATCGCCAGCTTCCGCCGGTGCTGAGCGCCACGCATACCGATGCCGCCGCGTCGTCGTCGGTCTTCGCCCGTCTCGTCTCCCTGTACCCCGGCCGGACCTTCTTGCTGGATACCAGCTACCGGCTGCCGCCGGGACTCTGCAGCTTCCCTTCGGGGGCATTCTACGAGGGCATGCTCACCAGCCACCATGCCACCGACCCTGGTCTTGGTCCCCTTCCTCCCGCGCTCCATCATCCCGAACTGCAGCCACTGTGGGACGTGGCCGGTCCGCTGCGGGCGGTATGGGTAGACCACCGGGGGTATGGCGGGTTCAGCCCGCCCGAGGCAGAAGCGGTGGCCCGGCTCGTCACGGCGTTGGTGCGGGATCGAGGCATCCTTCCGGAAGAGATCGCCGTGGTGGCGCCTCACCGCGCGCAGGTACGGGAGATCACCGACAGGCTATGGCGGCGGCTCGGTCCGGACACCGCTGCCTCAATCGTGGTGGATACGGTGGAGCGCATGCAAGGACAGGAGCGGGACGTGATCGTGCTCTCGCTCACCGTCTCGGATCCATGGTTCATGGCCGACGAGATTGATTTCATCCTCAGTCCCAACCGTCTCAACGTGTCTATCACTCGGGCGCGCAGACTCCTGGTGGTCGTCGGCAGCCGTGAATTCTTCAGGATCTACCCCTCTTCACCCGAGCATCTGGAGGCCGCCTGGCTGTTCAGAAAGCTGGAGGAAGTCTTGATCCCCGTGGGCGTCGACCTGACCGCCGAGGCCCACGGCTGGGTGGGGTTGCCGCCGCCGAAAGAGCCTGGCGGATGAGTCATCGCTGCTTTGCGAGGAGGCCTGAGCGAACTATCATATAGGACATGTCCAATATAGGACACGTCCCATATGTATGACCGAAGTGCATGCGGCGACGCCATGAGGCCCCCTCCTCGTGGCCCTCGTTGTGTGTACCAAACACCTCGATCGCACTCCCCGATCTCCGGCTGAAATCGAGCAGTGGCGATTGCCGGCATCTCGAAGGGGCCGATTCGGACCGGCCGTTGACGGTCATCCCGAACGGTCCACTTTCCATCCTCGTGGCACCCGCCTCCCCGTCATTCCCGCGGAGGCGGGCATCCGGCAGGGGGTTGGAGCAGCGAAGCGTGACCTGACGGATTCGG
>JALOPK010000329.1 GCA_025453925.1 Candidatus Eiseniibacteriota bacterium
AAAGTGGTGGTTCACCGAATGGCGATCTCATGCTGTGCGCGAACTCGCCGAACCCGTTCAGCCGGTCAACCACATTCACGTATCGAACAGGAAGTCAGACTACTGTGACACTTAGCATCTACGATGTCCTCGGCCGCGAGATCCGGACGCTGGTGCAGGCCCCCCAGCTGCCGGGCGTGCATTCCGCGTACTGGGACCGCCGCGATACCGAAGGCCACAGGATTCCCGCCGGGGTCTACCTGTGTCGGCTCACCGCCGGGAACCTGGAGCGAACCCGGGCGCTCGTAGCGTGGCCCTGAGGACTGACTCTCCGGGTTCTCGTGACGCCGAGGGGCCAGCGTATTCTGACCGCCGGCGCCATGTCGGGCAGAGACAGCGATCCATTGCACGCTCCCACGGGGGCTGGACCAGGTCCAGGCTCGCCGGCACCGCAGAGCGGTGTCGGGCTGGTTTCGACGCGGAGCATCGGAACCAGGGCGATGGCTCAGGTTCCTCGGGCATGTCGGGAAACATGGGCTCCGGCGGGACCCAGCCCGCACCGTTCCACCGCGTGTAGTGGAGATGCGGCGGGGTTCCCAAGGGCCAGAGGTATTCGACCACTACCACACACGGCACCCCGTCCGGACCCACCGCGATGTCACACAACGCATCTTCGACACCATCGTCACCACACACCGATTGCGGATATGACCAGCCGTTCCCCTCCCAGACAGATGCAAACACCTCCCATCCACGAGGCCCTGACTGTTGCCACACGACCCAGATTCTGCCGTCTGGCCCGGCCGCCACCATCGGCATCCAGTCATCATACAGGTCATCCCAGTTCACCTGTGCTTCAGGCGTCCACTCGATCTGGGCGTGGAGGGGAAGGGGAAATGCGAGGAGGATCATGAGAACGGAGAGAAGGGCGAGGAGAAATGGCGCGGCCTGCGCGGTGGGAGTGGCTTTCGGCCACGATTGAGCAAAGCGGAAGGGAGCCTGGTCCAGATCGCGACTGAAGTCGCTCCCACAGACTGGGTCGCTTCTGAGAACCTCCGACTGATTCTTCACTTCGACCGGCTTCATGTCACGCGCCCCCGCGTTGGATGAATAGGCCGTGGTGGCCGCCCGGACGGACAGCCGCCCATTGGGGATGACGGGAAGATGGAGAGCCTCACCGGCTGGCGCAAGCGCCACCGCCCCTGCACATGCTCCCCGTGGGGCCGTGGAGACGGGAAGGGTCGGAGCCCTGCCCCTACTACGCTGAAGCGATGCCGGTCTTGATGTGCCAAGGAGAGACCAACACCGCGGCCGACAGACTGGCGGCCAGGAGGCCTTGTCGAGGTCTCACTCAGGGGCGTGAAGCTGCCCGAAGTCAAGGCGGTTGAGAGACCCCTACCTCCTGACCGTCACCTTGCCTTCGTACCGCGCCTTCTCCCCCGTCCGGTCGCTGGTCACCTCGACCCGATAGAGGTAGACACCGTTCGCGACGCGGTCGCCGTCCTTGTCGTCACACGCCCAGGGAATCGCCTCCCGCCGCGCGGGAGCAACCGCCACGGGCCCAAGCGTCTTCACGAGACGGCCGGAGACGGTGTAGATGCTGATCTTCACCGAGGCGTCGTGGCTCGCATGCACCACGAAGCTGGTCCGCCCGGAAGCCGGGGACGGCATGGGTATCACCGGATCGACAGAGAGGTCGCGAGCGAGGATCTCGATCTCGGTTCCCAGGAGGTTGTTGGCCTCGTCACGCTCCGGAACGAGCTGCGCAGCGTCAATCCAGGCGAAGAGCTCGACCGGGCCGGTCTCGTCGGGCGTCACCCAAAGGAGCGCCACCTCTGCGCTGTCGCCGGGGTCCAGCCCACCGGCCGGCGTCACGGTCGCCAGCAGCTCCGCGATGTCGGGCTGACCGGGCGCCGGGTTGCCCCGGAACAGCGCCACCGTATACAGCGGCGCGGGTCGTTCGCCTGAGTTGCGCACCACCACCGTGACGGCCACGGTGTCACCGGCAAGAGGGCGCAAGGGCTCGGCGTGGATTCCATTCACAGGCTCCAACTCGGCCGGCCACACGGCGACCACGCTCACCGTGTCGGCCTCATTGCCGGGCAGCCCATCCGCGGGGCGGCACAGGGCGGCAAGCCGCCACATGCTCTCGCCGTGGGGCGGCGCCCAGTTCACGTGAATGGACGAGACGCCCCCCGGCAAAGGAGGCGCGAGGTCGGCGCTCAGCACCAGCGAATCCCGCGGAACCGACCTCAACTCGATCCACGCGCTGTCGGCGGCGGTTTCTCCGGCGTTGCCCACGGTGATCTGCGCCGTCACCGGCTGCCCCGCGGTCACGGTGTCGGCAGACAGGGTGACGCCCTGCACGACCAGATCGGGGGGAGTCAGGGCACGGACGGACACGACGCACGCGGCTTCGTTGTTCTCCAGCCCTTGCTCTTCCACCGGCGTGGTCACGAGAGCCCGGAAGGTGTGCGGGCCGGTATGCACGACGAGGGATGTGCTCTCGGCGCGGGACTCCCCTCCGCCCACGGTGGGAATCACCAGGCTGTCCACCGGAGTCCATGCAATCCCATTCTGTTCCTGCCAGAGGATCCGCACGGTGTGAGCGGAAGCCTCACCGAGATTGCGGATGTCGCTGCGCAGGACGAGCGCATCCCCGTCGACCAAAGAGGTCTGGGATGGCTCGAGGGTCACCGCGAGATCGGCAAGCGCCATGACGTGGATGCCTGATTGATGGGTGTTGTTGTCTTCATTGGTCTCGGCAACCTCGTCCGCCGCATCCAGCACCACCTCAACGACGTGGTCTCCGGCGGATGCGCCCCGCTCCCACAGCCAGGCATGCGTGAGGATCTGAGAACTCCGGCCTGACGCGTCGAACCGCCACTCTCTGATCGTCACCGCGTCAAGGCTCAGAAGGACCGTGAAGGAATCGGCCGGGATCATGCCGCCGTTCCGCACGGTGAAGATGACCGTGGCGCTATCACCCTCCGCCGGATCGCCGGGCGTCAGCGAGAAGTCGGACACATAGAGATCCGGACCGCTCACGACCTCCAGCGTCGTCGAACGCATGTTATCGGTTTCATCCAGTTCGGGCACGGATCCGAGGCGGTCCACGACGAAGTAGAAAGTGTGAAAGCCGACGTGGCCGACGGTATCCCACATCGCCACCAGCGAGTCGGTGGCGCCGCCAGGCGTGGACTGGCGGCTCTCGATGGCCACGGCGTAGGAGCCGGCGCTGTCGGGATGCCCATGGAAGATGGCGACTTCGTACGCCGGCGTCGCCGACTCGCCCACGTTCTCCCACAGGCCCGTGAGCGACAGGGAGTCTCCTTCGGGGGGGCGTGAGTTTGATGACCGGATGAGCTGCGCCACCAGTTCCGCCCGGGAGGCGATGTGCACGGCAGCCTCCGCCGCGTTGTTGGTCTCGTCGAGCTCCTGGATCTCGCCTCGGGAATCGACCTCGACGCGCACCATGTGATCACCAGCGTCGTTGTCGGCGAAGTGCCAGATCGCCTCAACCGTTGCCGCTCCGCCCCTGGCGAGCCCCTCTACGGGGATGTCAGCCAGCTCACGAAGCGCTCCGGTGGTGAGCGACGAATCAACGAACAAGACCCGGAACGGCCCGGCCGGGCCGGTGCCGGCATTCCTGATTCCCAGGGTGAAAACCACCAGGCTATCCAGCACCTGCGGCGCCGAAGGCTCAAAGCCCAGCAGACTGTCCGCGGTGGCGAGATCGGGAATCGGATCGATCAAGACGTAGCTCGTGCCGCCCCGGTTGTTACCCCGGTAACCCTCCTGCTGCACAGTGTCGGGGTTGGCCCAGGCATGGATGAGGCGGCTGCCCGCGGATCCGTCCGTCACCGTGGTCCAGGTGACGGTCGCGCTGTCATTGGCGCTGATCGCCGGCACGGCCAGCGTCGTCAGGGCTGCGCCCCCACTGTCGGGATCGGCATCGAAGAGACGCAGGGTCGTGCCCGGCCCGGGATCGATTCCGTCATTGCGCACGACGACATGAACCCTGACGGTGTCGCCCGACACGCACGGCTGCGGTTCCACCGACATGACCCCGACCACCCAGTCGGGACGTTCGGCCAGAGCCAGCCGCACCAGCGGATCGCCGATCCAGGTATAGAGCAGGGGCGAGGTCATTGGATCATCCCACCACCACTGCATCTCGGGCGCGAGCTTCGCATAGGTGAGCGAGACGATCGGCGTGCGTTCCTGGCGCAGGTAG
>JALOPK010000330.1 GCA_025453925.1 Candidatus Eiseniibacteriota bacterium
CGGCGCCCTCGGTTTCTACGCGGTGCTTCCGGACACCGCCCGGATTCTCGTGGTGCCTCCCTCCTCGTGGATGGGCGCGTCCGATCTGGCCGCGACGCCCTCCCCCGTGGTGCCCCGGCCTCCCCTAGCCGACGGCTCCCGGACGGGTCAGTTCACGCTGATCTACGGTTCAGATGAGCTGGAGGCTGCCGATGGGTTCCGGGATCTTCACCTCCAGCGCGGTGACGCATCCAGCGCGGAGATCGTCCACACGGATGACGTGTGGGATGAGTTCTCGTACGGCGTGCTCGATCCCCGGGCGCTTCGATGGTTCCTGCAATGGGCATTCGCCCACTGGGCGGCGCCGCCCGAGTTTGTCTTGCTGCTCGGCGACGGCACCTGGGACTACAATCGGTATCTGGGCCAGGGCGCCAGCTCGAACGTGGTGCCGAGCTATGGTAACCCCGCGTCCGACAACTTCTACGCCAGCCTCAACGACACGGTGTTCTACCCCGATATCTACGTCGGGCGGATCCCGTCACAGGATGGAACCCAGGCTGCCATGGCCCTCGCCAAGGCTCAGGCGTATCTCGATGCCCGGTCATATGACATCTGGAGGAAGCGATCCCTGTTCGTGACCGGCGGCGCCACCGCGGGCGACTTCAGTCTGTACGGCACCTGGGTCAACGTGCTCTACAATGTCCTTATCGCGCCGCCGCCGTTTATCGGAACGAAGATCACCGTGGCGAAGAACGTTGAGAACTACTGGCCTGGATTCTACAACAGCAGCATCAGGGCGGCCATCGACTCCGGGTGCGTGGTGGTGAACTTCTTCGGACACGGCGCGACGGGAACGTGGGACTACATGCTGGAAAGCGAGGATGCCGCGCTTCTGGTCAACGGCACACGGCTGCCGTTCATCGTGAGCCCCACCTGTTTCACCGGTGACTTCGCCGATCCCCGGGATACGGTGTTCGCCGAGCATTTCCTCAGGCTCGAGGGGGCGCAGCACGGCGCCATCGGCTTCTTCGGCAGCTCGGGAACCTCCTACCTGGCCGAAGGCTTCGAGTACGCCTGGGCGCTATTCAGCAGCCTGCTCAGGCAGGGCGATCCCCGCATGGGCCCCGCGGTGAATGCCGCGAAGTTCAGCAGCTTCCCCTGGCCGACCTCCACCGATTCCATCATGGCTTCGGTGTACAACCTGCTGGGCGATCCATTGCTGCCGCTGGCCTTCCCCCGTGCGCCCGACCTCCACCTTGACGCCTCCGGGCTCGTCTTCAGCCCGGCCCAACCCGCCGCCTCGGACAGCGTGACACTGGTCGCGACGGTCCTCAATGAAGGCGTCGCGTGGGCCTCTCCGGTCGCGGCGACTCTCCGGCGGGACGGAGTGACGCTGGCCAGCGCCACGTTCACGCCCGACTCCCTCCAGAATCGGATCCGCTTCCGATGGAGAGCCGGAGATTCGCCGGGCACCGAGCTTCTGCACCTGACGCTCGACTCCGAGTCCACGGTGCCTGATCCCGATGCGGGAGACAATGCCCTGACCTTCCAGATCGTCCTCCTCCGGCAGCGCCCTCTTCTCCTCATGCCTGCAGCCGATGCGATGCTGGCGCGCCCACAGGTCGAGTGCATCGCCTCCCCAGCCGCGGAGGAACCACACACCTTCCAGATCGCCACCTCCGACGCGTTCGGATCCACGGCCATCGACTCCGCGGCGGGAGTGTCGCCAGTGGGCGGTCTCGTCGCATGGGCCTGGCAGGCGCCGTCCGCAGGGGCGTTCTGCTGGCGGGCCAGAGTGGACGGAGGGGCTTGGTCGGTCCCGCGCTGGTTCACAGTGGCTCCGTCGGACTCCGGGTGGGCCCAGAGTGACCCGGCACAGCTCGCCGCCCTGGCGTTCTCCGGCTGTGAGACATCCGCCCAGGGCCTGCGGCTGATCGAAACCGTGAGCGGCCGGGACTATGCGCTGCTCACCGAAGGAGCGCTCGTTGACACCGTGTCCTCCTACAACGCAGGCGCCTGCGGGCCGGAAAACCTCATTGGAGGCACTACCGTGAACACCGACTGGGGCGGGGCCTTCTACTTCCTGCGGGAAGACCAGGATCAATGGGCGTTGGTCGATCTTGGCCGGGAGCGTATGATCAAGCGGCTGGCCAGCGCCCACGAGGGCCAGGCCCTCACGAAGCGATCGGTCTGGTCGTACTTCGGGATCGAGAGCTCGGCAGACGGCATCGAGTTCGTCGACTGGGGGCACACGCCGGACTACACCGACTCGGGCTACGGCCCTTGGATCTCCAGCTACATCACCTATGATACGCCAAACCCCATTCCCGTGCGGTACATACGATTCCGCTATGGGAAATGCTACCCCTTCGGCCCGGTATACGAAGGGTCACGCGTGTATGAGGTCTATGCGTTCTCCGCCGCCTACCCCGACTCGGGCTGGGCCCTCTCCCTGCCCATCGGTCCCGCCGCTTCCTGGGCCTCGCTCGCATCCACGGGCGTGACGCCCCCGGGCACCGACGGGGTGGTGCAGGTGCTGCTCCCCGGACCGGGCGATTCGTGGGAGACGGCCAGTGAGACTGACCTTGGTCTGACGGGATCGTTGACGTGGCTGAACGCCGCGACCCACCCGGTGATCCGGCTCCGGGCACTCCTGTCCAGCGTGCCGCGAGACGTGACTCCGCGTCTGACCTCCTGGCAGGTGGCCTACGCGACCATTCCCGACCTGCGGATCGATCCCGATACCGTGCAGATCAACCCGCCGATTCCGGAGCCGGGGTCCAACGCCCGCGTGCACGCCCGGATTGTGAACGCCGGCTCCGCCGCGGTGTCCGCCGCACGGTACCAGCTCACCGTGTCGGAGAATGGCGGTGAGGCAGGGCTGCTCCAGGACGCGTTCGCACCGTGGCTCGCGCCCGGGGCGAGCGAAAGCGTTCATGTGGCATGGCAGGCGGTGCCCGGGGTGTCTCTCTTCGAACTCACGGTGGATCCCCTGAATGCCGTTCCCGAGGCCGATGAAGACAACAACCGGGCCGCCGGGTCCGCACGTGTGCTCGGCAACCTGGCGTGGATTGACAGCGTGGCGCTCTCACCGGCCGCGCCCGCACCGGGCGAGACGCTAACCGTTTTCGCGACGGCGGCAAACAACGGCGTTCTATCGGTGGGTCAGACCATGGCCTCATGCCGCTGGCTCGCGGGTGGCGATTCCTCCGCCGTCGTGGTGCCGCCGATGGAGCCGGGCCAGTCCGCGGACCTGCAGTGGCGGATCGCGGTGCCGCACACGGGCGCGACATCGTTGGCGCTGACTCTGGATCCAGACTCGATGGTCCAGGAGGTCACGCGAGATGACAATGTCCGGCTCGTGCCCGTCACCGTCACGGAACTCGCCGATCCGGCCATCCTCAGTGTCGGGACGGAGTGCGCGACACCACCCATCGGCGACCCCTTCGCCATGACGGTCGAGCTGGTCAATGCGGGAGGCCGGCCCACCGGAGATATGGTACTGGCCTGCACCCAGGTCGGCGGCTGGACGGAGCACGCCACGGTGCCGGATATGGCCGTCGGCGAAAGCACGTCCGTGGCGGTACTCTGGCCGACGGGAGATCTCCCGGGGACTCTCTCCTTCCTGTTCGTGCTCGACCCAGACTCCCTCGTCACGGATCGGAATCGCCTCAACAATACCGCCGGCATGGAGGTCACGACCGCGCGGGCGCCGGATCTCGCCCTCCAATCTACCGCGGTGGAGCCTCCCGTGCCCGTGGCGGGTCGCGCCGTCACGCTCACCACGACGATCAGGAACCGCGGCATCGAAGGCTCTCCCGGCTTCGTGGTCCGCCTGCGCAACGAGACAATGCGGGAGCAGACCGTGCCGGATCTGGGCGGCCAGCGGACGGCTGATCTTCACTGGAGCCTCACCCCCGGAGTGCCCGGCGACATGGTGTTGACCCTCGAGCTGGATGCCCTGGGGACGGTCGCGGAGGCGTGCGAGGGGAACAACACCGCCGCCATCTCCGTGCCCGTCGGCATCCCCTGGGATCTCATGATCACTGAGGAAGACCTGCAGCGAGTTGACCCGGGGGCGCCGTTTGTGGCGTGGGACTCCCTGGAACTGGCGATCACCGTTCACAATGCGGGCGATGAGGAGGCGCCCTCCGCGCTGGTGGGGGTGTATGACGGTCTTGCCGGTGCGTCCGGCATCTTGGTCTCCTCCGCCCATACCGCATCGCTGCGTTCCCCCGGGGCTGGAGATCGCGCCGCCGTGGGCAGGATTCCAGGCGGGCGGCTACCTCTCCTCTGCCGACACCCTCGTGGTGAGGGCCTGGGACACGGCCAGCGGGATTGCGTCCCTCACGCTCCTGCTTGATGGGGCGCTGTTCGACCACGCGCCCATGGTGCCGGACACGTCCACCGGGACCCCGGGATTTGTGCTCGCTGTGCCTCCCGCGGGGCCGCCGGGCTCCCACGTAGTGATGGCCCGGGCCGCGGACAGGGTCGGCCTGACCGCGGAGGCCCAGATCTCCTATGTGCTCCCCGGCCGACTGCTGGTATCGGATGTGGCGGCGGTTCCCAGCCCCGCCTCCGGCCCGACATGGATCACGGCCCTGGTGTCGATATCCGGCGATCTCCGGGCCGCGATCTACACGCCGGCAGGGAGGCTCATCCGCCTGCTGGACGGACGTGCCGATTACCCCGGCCGGGCGGGCCTGGAGTGGGATCTCCTCGACCATGACGGCGACCGGGTGGCGAATGGGGCCTACCTCGTCCACGTCACCCTGCGCACCGGTACTGCCTCCGCCTCGGCAAAGGGTTCACTAATCGTTCGCCGGTAGCAGGGCCGGCAGCCGGCCGAGGGCCCCTGCTCCATGAGCATGCAGTCTGGCGGGAGCCTCTCGCGAGATCCACACGACGAGTCCATGAACCGTGGACAAACAGCCCAACCCGATATACGATAGAGTCCTTTGGCAGTCGAACCAACCGATTGACGGCGCGTGTTTACCACTATTCTAATATTAGAATAGTGGTAAACACGCCATCATCGCATGACGGGAGTTGAACGAGACATGAGTTCGAGGCGGCGGAATCGCCCCGAGAGTCCTGAGAGTGTGCCCGCGCCGAAGCCCGTGACCCTGGTGCCCAGGCCGCTGATCCTTGTCACGGCCTTCATCTCGGGCATGGCCGTCATGGTGCTGGAGCTCATTGGATCGCGGGTGATCGGCCCATTCTACGGAGTTAGCCTCTACGTCTGGGCGTCGCTGATCGCGACGGCTTTGGTCGCTCTGTCGCTCGGCTACTGGTTGGGCGGTCGCCTTGCCGACCGGAAGGCGACGGGTGACTCCCTGTATGTGGGGGTTCTCATCGCGGCCGCGCTCACATGTGCGCTGCCGCTGCTCCGGCGGCCCGTCCTGCACCTCGCCGCTCCCCTTGGAGTCCGTATGGGATCGCTGACCAGCGCGATCCTCCTGTTCCTGCCCCCGATCGCCTGCCTGGGCATCGTCGCCCCGTACGCGGTCAAGCTTCATGCCAGGAGCCTGGCGTCGGTGGGGGCCTCGGCCGGCGTGCTCTCCGCGGTGTCGACCCTTGGAAGCGTTCTCGGCACCCTCATGACGGGCTTCGTGCTCATACCGGCGTTCCCCATGGATCACATCATCATCGGCCTTGGGGTCATGCTTGCCTGCCTCAGCCTCGCCTACTGGATCATCAGACCCCGCGGCGCTGCCGTCGCGGCCTCGCTGGCGGTGCTGGCGGCGGCAATGACAGTTGCAGGAACCGGCGGCGACGACAACGCGCGCCTGGCGCGCACGGGAGTGCGCGTTCTTCACGCCAGGGAGACTCCCTATGGGCGGTTGAAAGTCATGGATTCGGGGGGGATCCGCTACCTCCTGGTGAACGGGAGCTTCCAGGGCGAGGTGGATCTGGCGACCGGGCGATCGTCCGCGCCCTACATCCATCTCCTCGCCGCCGTATGCGGGCAGTATGCCCCCGCGGCACGAAGCGTGCTCTGCGTGGGCCTGGGCGCCGGCACGCTGCCCGCCTTGGTGCAGCAAGGCGGGACGTCGGTGGATGCGGTCGAGATCGATCACGCCGTCGTGGATGCCGCGAAACGGTACTTCGGCTTCGTCCAGGCCGAGGGCCGCACGTTCACCGAGGATGGGAGGCGTTTCCTTGCGACTGACGGTCTGTCCTATGACGCCATTCTCCTCGATGCGTTCGCGTCGGAGGCGATTCCGGAACACTTGCTCACGGTCGAAGCCTTTCACGATTGCGCCAGACGGGTGAGCGATCAGGGCCTGGTTGCCATCAACCTGGTGGGATTCGTTGACGGCCCGCACAGCAGGGTGCCCCGTGCGGTGTTCCGCACAATGGCAGCCGTGTTCCCCCACGCCGCCGCATGGTTCATTCCACAGGATGCCTCGGCGTCGCCTTTCGGGAGCATAATCCTGGTGGGGTCGAAGCTCCCGCTTCCGGAGACGAGCCTCGCTCCGGTCATGCGAGCAACGGCGGGCGACATGGAGTGGATTGACACGGTGATCGACCTGGAGTGGGAGGGATCCGGCCCGGGGACGATCCTCACGGATCAGCACAATCCCATCGCCGCCTGGAACGC